>DATEMG010000365.1:0-4146 GCA_035275805.1 Blastocatellia bacterium | reverse complement strand
CGATTTCGTCGACATCAACTGCGGGTGTCCGGCGAAGAAGGTAGTCAACGGTGGCGGCGGATCGAACCTGCTGCGCGACCTGCCGCAGCTCAGAAAAATACTGACCGAGGTCAAGCGAGCGATCACCGTTCCGATGACGGTGAAGATCCGCGCGGGCTGGGACGAAAGCTCAATCAACTGCGTCGAGGTCGCGAAACTGATCGAGGATTGCGGCGGCGCGATGGTCACGCTGCACGGCCGAACGCGCGTGCAGGCTTACAAAGGCTGGGCAGACTGGGACCTTGTGAGCGAGATCAAACGCAATGTCTCGATCCCGGTTTCGGGCAGCGGCGACATCCTCAAGCCTGAAGACGCGATGCGGCGATTCGACGAGACGGGCTGCGACGCCGTGCATATCGGGCGCGGCGCGATCGCCAACCCATACATCTTCCGCCAGACCTGGGAGACGATGAACGGACTCGAACCGTATCAACCGCCGCCGCGCGAGATGCATGACCTGCTCTTGGAATTCCGCGACAACCTGCGCGAACACATGCCCGAAAGAGGCGTGATCGGAAGGATGAAGATGCTCTCGGCCCAATTCCTGCGCGGCGTCCCAGGCGGCGCTCACATCCGCACGGCCGTGCTGCGCTCGCAATCGGTTGAAGAAATGCAGCCGCTCTTCGAAGAGTATTTCGCGCTCGCCGAAATTTATGGAATTGACCCCGAGTTGCAAAGCGCGCCCGACGAACAAGCCGAATTGGCCGAGTGCGGCGTATAAGAAATTCGGGGCTGCGCCTGGTTCGCACAGAAAGCTCACTATTTACCGCATCTCGCTAGTAGCCACTAAAACGAGGGGCAGCACCAGCGCAACGGATAAACCGGCGATCATGCCGAAGAGGCGGCCTTTTCGGCCGACACGGTTGCCGAGCATGCCTTTTTCGCCATATCCTTCATCAACCTTCTTCACCTCACTATATTGAAAGGTGTAATTGGTTTTGCGGTCGACCTCAGTGATCTCAAAATCAGTATCGCTGATGCGCAGGACGAAACCATGGTATTTTTTTCCGTTGATGTGAAAGACTGTGATGTCCTCTCTGACCCCTATTTTGTTGACTTTTGCTTTCACCTTCTCGATTCGCGTATCCGAAGAATTCGGCGTTTGAACAGGGTCAGCGATACCAACAGCCGGAATCCGGACGATCAGGATGAGCATAAAAAGGATCGCGATCAGATTTTTGTCGAACATGGCTTTAATCCTCCATACACAACTATCGCTATGCCTCGATGGCGGCGAACAGTCTATGGCAAATCGGATGCCGTGGCGGCAGGGTCGCAACTTCCGGTTTGTTCGACTATTCGATCGATGCTGGTTGAAGGGCTGACATCTTTTTCCGTCACTTGCCGGAATTTCCAGACATAGCACTCCTGCACACCGCCAGAATCGTTTACTCTCTACAGAACGGAACAATAAACGAAACAGCGACCTACGGGTCATAGAGTGGAGCTTGTAAGTGATTGGAGCGGCAGTCGCAGCTTATGACTGAAAACCGCGCTGAAAATATTCGTTCGACGCCTTGAGACCGCGATCGAGCTGATCCAAGACGTCGCTATCCGGCGTGAGTCGGGTCAATTGTCCCAGCAGGTTTTCGATCTCCTCGGCGGCGCGGCCGATCGCGCCAACGTCAATAATCGTGTCCTCAATCTGCGCGCGCGCGTGGACGAGTGATAGCGGCGCGTTAAATCGTCGTATCACCCACGAGGCGACTTCCCCTGATTGCAATTGGATTGACGCGCGTACGACGGGCGCTCGACGCGTCGTTTCTGAATTGACATATTGATAGATCGCCATCCCTTTCCAAAGCGCCTGCATATCCGGCTCATCTCCCCCAGGAAGACCAGCAAGGAGCCGCACAATGCATTCTGCTTCAAATGCATGTAACTCGTCCGTTATTAAATTTACCCACGGACTACTCTCTTTATCTTCCTGTTTAATGTCGATTCGCTCGGTGACATTTGGGTAGCTTGGATCCGTATACGTCAGGCTAAAACTCGATAGCATGCGTGGAGTTTTTCCCGGCGACCATCCGCATCCCCATCCGTGTGTCTGAAAAGGAAACCGTCCCTGAAAGTCATTCAAGGCAAAGAGAGGAAAATGCGCGGCCTGGACGATGGCGACAACCCCATCCGCCTCGATCTGCCGCCTCATCGCTTCATATTGCTTATGATACTCCTGAAATTCCCTCTCATACTGCTCCTGGGCAATGCGCGCATCTTCAGGAATATCGAAATTAGACTGTGTAGGCGGCATAGCCAGGCCTCCGGAGAATGGAGGCGGCGGTGGCGGCGGCGGCGGTAACATAAATGGGTAATCGGGCGAGGGCAGTGTGAATTCTATGTCTGGTTCTGGCGCAGATTGATCGGTTTGGTCGATTGGCGTGAAAACAAACTCCGACCAATTGTCCGTATCCTCTTTCCCGCAGCCAGAACATTTCCACGATGCGCTCCCTTCTCCGTCGACAGTACTGATCTCTGCGTAGATCAAGGACGCGCCACAGGACATACAATACCAGGGAAGGTCAGGCGGTAACGGTTCGCTTGTCATATAGTTCCTCCTGGGAATCAGATTCTCTTTGGAAATATTGTCTATGTGAATAGTACTGCAGATGGGATTGGTATGGCCATTGGGACGGATCGCGAAGCCGGCAGGATTTATAGGCTGAGCGGCGAATGCGGGTTGTGGCAATGAGACTGGACACGAGTCGGGCGCTGAATAGAAATGATTGATTCATGATGCTACCCTGCTTAAACCGAAACAGTTTTGATTTTCGCATATGGAGGTGGGACTGGGATGAATGCGTTTAGCGCCGAATCGTTAGCCGCCGCGCTCGCGATCATAGGCATCGTCATTATCGTGTCCGCTTTGCTTTCCGGGCTGATTGAACGCAGTGGACTGCCGCAAGTCGCGGTGTTTCTAGCGCTCGGCGCGGCGCTCGGCCCTTTCGGTCTCCGCGTGCTCAATATCGGGCTCGACTCCGCGGCATTGCGCGTAGTGGCGACTTTGAGTCTCGCGCTCGTGCTCTTTACGGACGCCGTATCGCTCAATATCGCCGAGGTGAAGCGCCGCAGCGCGCTGGCCCTGCGGTTACTCGGGCCGGGCACGCTGCTCACCGCCGCCCTCATCGCGCTCGCCGGATGGCTGCTTCTGGGGCTTCCGGCGCCTGGGGCAGCGATTCTCGGCGCGGCGCTCGCTTCAAGCGATCCGGTGTTGTTGCGTGGGCTTCTTCGCCGCCGTGACATTCCCGCTGACGCGCGCCACGCCTTACACCTGGAGAGCGGCCTCAACGACGTCGTACTGTTGCCGGTGGTAATTATCGCGATGGCCTTTCTCAGTCATGGCTCTCCGCTTTCCGGCGTCGGTTTCGCCAAACTCGGGCTTGATCTGTTCGTCCTCGGGCCGGGCGCGGGGATACTCATCGGGCTGCTCGGAGTGGCGGCGCTGGATTTGATAAGAAGGCGTATAGGCGTGCGGCGCGATTATGAATCACTCTACTCGCTCGGCGTTGCGTTCACCGCCTTTGCCGCCGCCGAAGCCGTGCATAGCAGCGGGTTCCTCGCCGCGTTCGCCGCCGGGATGACCATAGCGGCCCTTGACGTCGAACTCTGTGATTGTTTCATAGAATACGGCGGCGTGACCGCAGAGATGCTGCTGCTCTTCACCTTCGTGCTATTGGGAAGCTATGTGATCTGGACCGGATTCACAGTCATCAACGGCGCGACGCTGTTATTCACGGCGATCGCAGTCCTGATAAGAACACCTGTTTATCTCCTGTCGTTGATAAGATCGAGCGTGGACATGCGCGGACGCCTGTTGATCGCATGGTTCGGGCCGCGCGGATTGAGTTCACTGCTGCTGGTTCTGTTGCCGGTCTTCGCCGGGCTGCCCGGCGGCGAACGACTGTTCGCGATCTGCTCTCTGGTAGTGCTGGTGTCAGTAGTGCTACACGGCGGGGCCCCCATGCTGCTGGCGCAAGCCGCGCGAAAGAGGGCGCGCAGAGAGGGCGCCGGGATCGCCGGCGGCGATGTAGCCAGCGTGCCGGCCCGTGGGCCGGCGGCTGCCCAAGAATACGCTCGGATTGATCGAGAGGCGCCGCGCGAGGAAAAGAT
>DATEMG010000364.1:0-13541 GCA_035275805.1 Blastocatellia bacterium | reverse complement strand
GTACGAAAGACGCGGCTATCTGCGTCATGGCAAAGACCCGCAATCGGCGATTTGCGCCTCCGGTTATCCGCAGGCTCCCGTTCGACAGGCCCAATCCATGCGCGGCGTCGGCCGATGGCAGGCGCGGGACGAACGCTAAGAGCACTGCGGCGATGACGGCCAGCGCGGCCCCGACCCAGAGAAGAGTTGAGTCCACAGTCAGATCGAGAGCGCGGACCGAGAAGCGGGAGATGTATCGAGCCAGGATGGAAACCATGGGCCGCGCGATCAGTACGCCCAAAATTGCGCCCGCGCCGCAAAGCAGCAGTGTTTCGGCCAGCAGCGTCCGGCGAAGCGCGCCGCTGGTCGCGCCGAGCGCCGCGCGGATCGCCAGCTCGCCCTCGCGACGAACCGTCCGCGCCAGAACCAGGTTGGCGACGTTCGAACACGCGATGACGAAGATGAGCGCCGACGATGCGAGCAGCACCAGCAGCACAGTCCGCGCCCGTGACGTGATTTGATCGCGCAGCCGCACGGCCTCGATCCGGAAGTCCGCTTTCGCTGAATACGCGTCGGGATGTTCCTTGACCATCGTCCCATGGGCAAGGCGTAAATCCGCGCGCGCCGTTTCGAGATCCACCCCAGGCGCCAGTCGGCCGAATAGCTCAGTCATCCGATGAACCCGTCCGGTCACCATCGTCGCCGACAGATGATGCGGGCTTGTCACGACGTTTGCGATGATCTCAGTCTCCGCTGGATACGGCACGGATGGTTCCAGCACGCCCACGATGGTGGCCGAACGCTCGCCGAGCCTAACGGCCTTGCCAAGCACGGACGGATCGCTGTTGAGCGTCGTCGTCCAGAAACGATAGGTCAGCACTGCCGCGCCGTCGGCGTTCTGGCCGTCGTCTCTCGCGTCGAGCAGCCGGCCCAGAGCCGGACGTAGTCCCATCACTTCGAAGTACGATCCGCCTACGACGCCCGCGCGGACCTCGCGCGGCTCGCCGAGGCCGATCATTGTGAAACCGATGGTAGAGAAGTCGCCGAACGCGCTCAGCGTTTTGACGCGCTCGCGCAGATCCTGGATTTCCGGCACGGAGAACGTAACGTTTTCGGCGCCGATGCCCTGCGCGCTCTGGCGTATATAGATCAACCGATCCTCGTCGCGATTGACGAGGGGGCGTAGCAACACGCCTCGCACCACGCTGAAGATGGCTGCGTTGGCGCCGATGCCGAGCGCCAGCGTGAGCGCCACCGTGATTGTCAGCCCTTTGGCGCGCGCCAGCGAGCGGAGCGCGACTCTCAGATCGTGAAGGAATAAGTCCGGCTTCATTCAACCTCCTTACGGGTTTGGACTATCGCCTGGTTACCCGATGCTGACTAACTTCGTAAAGGAAGGAGCGCGCGCAGCCGCTGATCGCGCAAATAAAGCCCTCCCCAGAGCAGAACGCCGAAAATGACCGGCCCTAAGACATTGGAGAGCGGATCACCGATGCGCACGTGTGTGGCGACCGCGCCTCCGAGATAGCCCGTCAGCAAGATCGCGCCGAGGACCGAGACGCGCGGGATGATGTAGACAACCGTACAGGCGATTTCCAGGATTCCTATGCCGAGAATGACGTTCTCAGGGTACCCCAGCCGAGAAAATTCCGTCACGACGCCCGCCGGCTTGGCCAATTTCAAAACGCCGCTGAAGAGCAGCATCAGCGTCGGCAGGGCGCCGATAATGATCCCAGCCCAGAGCGCCTTTTTTGAGACGGAATCAGAGTGAATGCCCGTTTGCAGGTGTTTGCTCAACCGTTGATCGCGCAAGAAGAGCCCGCCCCAAAGCAACGCGCCGATAATGACCGGGAATAAGACCGGAAACGGCCCGCTGCCCGCGCGCACATGTGTGGCGACCGCGCCGCCGAGGTAGCCTGTAAGCAAGATCGCGCCCAGGACGGCAGTGCGTGGGATAACGTATATGATCGTACAGGCGGTCAGGACGATACCGAGGCCGAGAATGACACTCTCGGGATATCCGAGCTGAACCGTCGTTTCTACGACTACCGCCGGTTTTGCCAACTTCATGACGCCGTCCAAAAGTAGAAACAGCGCCGGCAGGGCGCTGACGACGATTCCGGCCCATGGCGTTTTCTTTGGGACAGGGGCGGATTGATCGTTTGCTTGCATGAATTTCCTCCATCTGGTTTTCAATCGAACATCAACGGGTGTGTGAAATCGGTCCCGGCGCAGCAGGGAAGTCCGGGGCCATTCCTGCGGCGCCGGGAGAATTACCGTTGAGCAGCCCCTTCGCAGTTGATTATCCATGGGATGCCGAATTGATCGACAAGCATACCGAAGCGGGCAGCCCAGAAGGTCTGCTGAATTGGAAACGTCACAATACCGTTTTCCGCCAATGCATGGAATACGCGCTCAGCATCAGCCAGGTCGGCGATATGGAGCGATACCGAGATGCCTTTCGGCGCCTCATACTGATCAGGCGGAGCGTCAGAGCCCATTAGCACGTTATCGCCGACGACCAGGCTTGCGTGAAGAATTTTATCGCGCCATTCAGGCGGCGTATGTTCCTCCATTGGCGTGCCTGCGTGGGGCATCATCGTTTCGATTTTGCCGCCAAGACACCGCTCGTAGAACTTAAACGCGGCCTCGCATTGACCGTTGAAATTGAGGTAAGGATTTAATCGCACAGTTTGTTCCTTTTGGTTTGTGATGATTGAGAATTCAGTTTGAGCATTCGATGGCCCAAATTCACACTTGACTCTGGGGCGCCATTGGCCATTGCGCAACGTTACTCCATTAGGTTGCGCAATGGTCAGATGTGATGGAAGACCGCGTCTCTCGCAAGTCTGTTTTGGTTATAGCACAAGTGTTCAATGAATTAAACGGTAAAAATCTGAAGTAAGCGTAAGAGATCGCGAGATACAAGAATAGGGCGCGGATGACGCGGACGAGCGCGGATCATCGCGGATAAAACCAAAAAAGGTCAGCGTCAATCCGCTCTCTCATCGTCATCCGCGTTCAATTGGCGCCTTCTTTCATTTAATCGTACCGAGCAATTCGGCGAGACGGTCGTGGGATTCCCTCATTCCCGCCTCCATACCCGAATTGTAGTGGCCGTCGCGGTCCTCGACCGATTGGTAGAGGCAGGTGACCGTCAGTTTCGTTTTACCGTCCAGATCCTCGAGAGTCGCCGTCTCAACCGATCCATGACCCGGCATGCCTTCGAATTCAAATGTCTGGACTATACGCTCGGGCGGCTCGATTTCACGGTACACACCCCTGAATCCGTAATCATTCCCGTCAGGCGCGCGCAATACAAAACGCCAGGCGCCGCCCGGGCGGAAGTCCATTTCGCATGAGAGCATCGTCAAAGCTCTCGGTCCCCACCAGTGCGCCACGTGCTCGGGCTTTGATATGGCCTCGAAGACGACTTTGCGCGGCGCGTCGAAAACGCGCGTGATGACGATCTCGCGATCCGATGGCATTGTGAGTGTTGTGGCGTTCCCGCCGCTTGTCATATCGGTTTCTCCTTTTCGCATCCATCGACACTCAGTCGAGCCTCGAAATGTGCGCCCTCATCCTGGCTCTCTATCAAAACCAATGGGAAGCGACGAACTGCGACTTGAGTATTCGGGAGCGTCCCGACATTCTGGCCACGCTCTACCAGATTGGCTTTGCGCGGTCGAAGCCGCACGGCGCGCCGCGAAGCAACGCCTTCGGCAGCCGTGTCCCCCGTGGTTCTTTTTGCTCAATCCCAGATTGGAGTTGGGTTACTGATCGCTCTTGCTCGTCAGGATCGAGTTGAACAGGAGCGGGAAAGTCGCCAGGCTCTGGGCGCGGTATTGCGGGCGGAAACCGAAGAGGATGACGCGGCCCTTGCCGATATTCGCCTCGACCATCGCCGCGCGGCCGCGGATGAGTTTATCGCCGAGAATCCAGCCGCTTATCAGCGGGTTCTCCGATTCGGGGTAACGCGCGATCGCGCGTGCGCTCGCCGGATCAGTGATCTCGAAGGCCGGGCTGTTTTCGAACCACGCGATAGATTCTTTCTCCACCCCGAAGGCGAGAGGACTTGATGAATCCAGTTGCGCGCGGAGTATCGACCCAGGGCAGTAGAAATCGCGCGGAGGAACGCCTTTGAGGACGTTGCGCGCGGGGGCGCCAAGTTTTTCGATCGCGAGATTTGAAGCGTTGTTGAACGTGATCAGTGTGCCACCGGCTTCGATGAAGTCGCGCAGCGCTTTGACGCCCGCCTCGCCCAACCCGCCGGCGTATTCCGCCGGGTAGACTCCAGTAATCCTCTCTTCAGCTCCGGCCGCTCCGGCCGCTTCGCCCGCTCCGCTCGCGGCGCCGGGCAGGCCGTTGACCAGCGCGTTGACGGATTGGTCGGGGATGATGATCGCGTCGTATTTGGCCTTCAGGTCGCCCGCGCGTATTTCGGCGTCGCGCAGCGAGGCGTAAGGGAACCTGTATTGGTCGAACACCCATCGCGTCCAACCCTCGTCCATCGAGGGGAGATGATTCTTGTAGAGCGCCACGCGCACGCCCGCGTTGGGGCGGACGCGGGATTGAATCACGAGCGCGGCCGGTTCGGGCCTGGCGTCGACGGAGAAAGGCTCCTTGACGAAGACCGCCTTGATGTTCATCAGGAGGTTGAGCGAATGCGCCGTCACGTCGTAAGGGCGCTTAGGCGGCCCGCCGGGATATTCGCGCAGGTCGGGGTAGACCTGCGATTCGAGCAGCGTCTTAGCGAACGCGCCGTAAGGCTGCTTCATGAAAATTATGTGCGCGCCCGCGTCATATTTCTTTCCGTCCGCGGTGAAGTCCTTGTTCGCGCGCATTACTTCGACGCCTCCGCGTCTGAGGATGTTCAGCGCGCGGTCGAGGCCTTCGATCTTGTAATAGTAGACCACCTCGGCGCCGGTCGAGGGTTCGCCGGCGATGTTCTTGACGACCTGTTCGCCCTGTTCGTGCTTCTCCTGTTCAGTGCCGCTCACCCGGTTCAAACCCTCTTTAAGGCGCTTGAGCGCGTCGGAGATCGACGCGGGCGTCTCCGGCTCAGGCAGCAGAATCGCAAAGGGCCTGCCCTTAGCTTCGACGGCGCGTTTGCTGATTTCATAAAAGTTGCGCAGGTAAAGTTCTCGGTGGCGGGCGGCGTGGTTGAGCAGCGCCATCGCGCCCGCGCCTTGATAATCGATGATGTCGCGCAAGGTCCACTTGCCGCCGGGCCAGGGCTTGGGGAAGTTCCACGTCGCGTTCTTCGCGTCGTAATTCGGCCCTACGCCCAAAGCCGAGGGCGTGATTTCGACCGGGGTCGCCAGCCGCGCGCTCGCTGTCTCCGAAAGTATCCTCAGCCCGGCGTGGTAATGCGCGTAGGCCCGCGCCGGCGTCCACGAATCGAAGATGCCGTTGACCACGACGCCGCTCTTGCCCTGCGACGTCATCTCCCACGCGATCGAAGTTCCGAGCGCGCTTACGCCGGCGGTGATCGCCGGATCGATATTCGGCTCCCACGGGTCGATGTACGGCGGCGCGAAGAATCGCGCGCCGGCGCCGCCCATCTGGTGAATGTCGTGCAGGATCTGCGGGCGCCAGACGTTGAGTATTTTGTCCACAGTGAGTTGTGTCTCGACCTGCGTGAACGCGTACCAGTCGCGGTTGTTGTCGTGGCCGACGTAATGGTGATAAAGCTCGGGCGGCGTTGAGCCTTCGGCGGGCGTGCCGAGCGTCTTCCGGTACCAGTCGGCGACGATGTCCGTGCCGTCAGGGTTGAGCGAGGGCACGAGCAGCAGGATCACGTTGTCGAGAATCTCCTTGACCTCCGGAGTGTTTTGCGAAGTCAATTTGTAAGCCAGTTCGGTCGCGGTGAAGGTTCCCCCCACTTCCGTCGAGTGGATGCTGCACGTGATGACGACCACGGTCTTTCCCAGGCCGATCAACTCATTGATCGCGGTTTCGCTCGCGCTCGCGCTCAGGCGCGGGTCGGCCAGCTTGCGCTGAATTTCTTTGAACTCATCGAGCCGCGTCAAAGTTTTGGGCGACGAGATCGTGGCGACGACGAACGGCCGCCCCTGAGTCGTTTTGCCGAGAGTGTCCAGCTTGATGCGGTCGCTGGTCTTCGCAAGCTCGCCGAAATAGGCCAGGAACTGATCCCATTTCGCCAACTTGCGTTCTTCGCCGATCTTGAAACCGAGCGTGGTTTCCGGCCGGGGAACATTATTGTCACTCGTCGTATTTCGGGTTTGCGCGACTACCCTCGTCGAATCAATCGGCGCGCCGGCGAACGTGGCGGACAGGAGCAGGACGATCAGCGCAAAACGGCGTATGTTCATCATCATTGGGTTTTGACTCCGGAGTTTTATAGTTTATATCAGATCATACAAAATTGGGGCGCCAGCGCAGCGCCGCGCGTAAACAAGCGGCCCCTCCCGTCGGTCAGCCCGCAACAGTCCAGGGTTGAATTGTTTAGCCTCAGTCATAAATTTGGCGCTTGATTTCATAGCGTGACGTCGGTAATGTAGGCGCCGCGACTGCGAGACGCAAGCCTTTCAATCTCGATAGTCTCGATCTCCTCAAATTATCGCAAAATTTATTTATATTCTGGGTTGGAGAAAATGAAAATATTTATCCCCCTGCTTATACTTGTATCGGTAATGGCAGGCTGCGCACAGGTTGAGATGAGCGATCCAAAGATGACCGTCGGCATGACGTCATCAAAGAAATTACTGGTCCCCACCTCGAAGGATCGTTCAGCTGAATTAAAGGCGCGGTATGTCGCGCCGCGCGCGCTGGGCGAATTCGCGAACGCCCTGACCGCCGAAGGGCGCGATCAGCGTAAGCACGGCGTTTATGTAGAGACCTTGGACGGCGGCGAGCCTGTGGCGATGATGAATGAAGACACACTGTTCAACCCGGCGTCGGTTATAAAATTGGCCACTACGCTCGCGGCTTTGAACAGGCTCGGCCCGAATCACCGCTTTCACACCGACCTGCTGGCGAACGGGGAGATCAATGAGAAGACCGGCGAACTGAACGGCGATTTGATTCTCTTCAGCGGGCGCGATCCCTCGTTCTCGATCCCCGACGCGAAGCGCGCCGGAGAGTCGCTGCGTAAGTTCGGCGTGCGGCGCGTCAACGGAAGTCTGGTCGTAATAGGCGATTTCAACTGCAACTACAATTCGCGGACCGACATCTCGACGAGCGTCTTTGAACGCAACAGCGGCATAACGTTCCGCGATCCGGTCAAATATGAAGATTACACCAGCCAGCCTCGCGGCCGCCTTCTGGTCACGGTTGAATCCGACACGCTGCTCCGCATAGCGCAATATCAGAACGCGCACAGCGTGAATTCGATGGCCGACATGCTGGTCAGCCACATCGGCGGCCCGCAATATGTGAAAAACTTCCTTGTCGAACAGGCGGGACTTTCTTCTGACGCGATCAAAATCTCCACTGGGTCGGGGCTGAACGTGAACCGTATGACGCCGCGCGACACCGTGAAGATGCTGCGCGCGATGGTAAATTGGCTGGATAAGTACGGCCTCAAAGCCGACGCGGTGATGGGGCTGGGAGGGATCGATCCTGGCACTATGCGCGCCAGATTCTCCGATAGCGGATTCGCCGGCAGCGTCATCGCCAAGACCGGCACGCTGACCAGCACCGACAGCGGCATGGCGGCCCTGGCCGGCGTCATACGCACGCGCAATCGCGGCGCCCTCCTCTTCACGGTCTACGACAACGCCGAGTATCGCCGCATCGTTCCTCTGCGTAAGATCCAGGATGAATTTCTCAAAAATCTGATGAAAGAGTTCGGCGGCCCCGCGCCTGAAAAAGAGCGAAGCCTGACGAGCAACGGCGACCGCCTGCAGAGCCGAGTGATCCTCGCCGAATAGTGTTGCTTTCTTTTCCCGGCAATCTGCCGCCCGCGGTCCTGAGGGGGACTGTTGGGCGCTTTTTTTTACTAGCGGGGAATGCCGAGTTCGTTGTTTTCAAGCGGGCGTCGGTTGGTTAGCATTAAGCCGCGTGTCTCTCAACTTTTCAGCGAAAGGACGACGAATATGGCAAAGGAAAACCCGGGATCACCCAAGGCTTGTCCCGCGAACTGCATCGGCGGCTATGCGGACAAACAAAGAAGTCTTTACAGTGGACAGAAGGAACACATACCGACGGAAATTTTAGATATGGCAAAAAGCGTCTTACAGTACTGCACATATTGCCACGCGGTTTGGGAAGATCGTGAAGGTAACAAGAAGCTTCATGGATTTCTCGAAAACAGCAGGTTTTACCGCCACAAATTGATTTCAGGATAACCGCCGCAAAGAATGTTATTATCTCTCCCGAAATCCCCTTTAATAAAAAAGTCCTGGGAAGGTTAGGAATGGGACTTATTCAACTAATGGGCCCTATGGGTCCCGTAAGTTTCATAAGTCGCATTGCATGACGCTCCCAGGGATTATCGGAGGAGAAGGCTATGAGAAAGGCTCCCTTGCCGCATTTGTCGATCGCAATCGCGCTTCTTATGCCGGTCTTTGCCGTCGCGCAAACCACCGACCCCGTCACACAGTCGCCGGAACCGACCTCCGGGCAACAAACAGAGGGCCGCCCGATAACCGACTGGCGGATCACCGAAAAAGAGGTCAAGGCCGTTCAGGCCGAACTCACTCTTCTTGGCTATTACAAATATAAGATCACCGGCGTGCTGGATCGCGACACGCGCGCGGCGGTCCGAGCTTACCAGGTCAACAACGGATTGAAAGACTCCGGGCGGATTGACGTGGAGACTTACCGCAAACTCGATCTGCCTTACCCGGCCACGGGCAAGGAGGTCGACCGATTGCGCAGCGACGACCTGTCATCAAAGGTCGGCTACGAAGTCAAAGACGCCACGGTGGGCGCCGGCGACGCCGCGAACGGCGGCGCGAAGAAGGTCGGATCTGGCGTCCGCGGCGGCCTCGAAAAGACCTGGGACGCCGGCGTCGGGGCGGTCTCAAAATCGAAGGACGCCGCGCGGGGCGCCGGCGGCGCGATGATTAGAGGCGTTAAAAACGCTGGCCGCGCGGGGGCCGGAATCTTCGGCCGCAGCGACTCCGATCTTCAGGAGCATGTACGACGCCTGATTGAAGAGAACCCCGAGACCAGGTCATGGCAATTTCAGGTGAAGAAGGGAAGGGTTACGATCAAAACGCCGCCGAATCATAACGCCGATGTCGGCGTGGTTGTCTCGAACATCCGCAAGATCCCCGGCGTCGAATCGGTTTTTGTGATCTCCCTGTGATTTGTCATTGTTCATTGTTCATTGTTCATTTGTCATTTGTCATTGCCAGCCGCAGCAGGCGATCAATGCCCGATAAACATTGGGCGATTTCCGAGCAATGACAAATGAACAATGAACGATGAACAATGACAGATGCTCTTCTTTGCCTGATTTCGCGATTTACTGAAAGTAGGAAGCGATTAAACTTTGATGGGGTCGCGGTCGGTCTCCATAGGGGGGAGGAGTCCATGCAGCAAGCTGTTGACTTCTTCTTCGATTTTGCTCAGTTCTTTCCCGATATCATCACAGACCTGGCTGATCTCGTTCAATTGGTCGGGAGAAATCTTGTTGACGTCATCCAGCCGCTGGCTGAGCCTGTTCAGACTTTCGACAATATCATTAAGCCTCTTTTTAGTTGATGGCTTTTCAGACGCCTGAAGTCGTTTGTTGAGTTCGGCTATTTTGTCACGCAAGCTTCCGATTCGTCCGTCTTTCTGGTTCTGGTTCTCGATCTTTATCTGCGCTTGCTGCAGGGCGGCTTGCGCCTGCTGTTTGAAATGAGCGGTAACGCCGACGGCCAACCCTCCGATTACGAGCAGCGCTAACCCGACGAGAAAAAATAGGCCCTTGCGTGAACGCCCGCCTCCCTTACTAAATTGAGGGTCTTTGTCGACAGGGGAAAGCTCTTCTGTATCTGAATCCGCCTTTGAAATGGGAGGATGCTGGGAAGGGACCGCCGCCGAGTTCTGCGGATGGATCGGCCTCGTATCGTGCGATTCGAAGGGCTCGGTCTTCGCCGAGGGCAATGGCCCTACCTCCGGGTCGTCATTGAGATCTATGGGCGCGAAGACGGATGTAATCGGCCGGAGCGGATTCAACGGGTCGGTAGTGCGCGAGAGTTCGGTCGTGACGGGGTCGACTTTTGAAGTGAATGGCGCGGTCTGCGCCGATGGGGCCTCGAGTGGTTGGGTGGCCCCCACTTCGACGGCGTTCACGATATCGCCTACCGGGACTGCCGGCACATTTAACTGGTCGTCGCTCGCGCCGCCCCCCCAATTGATCTCGGTCGGGGTGTCCGGCGAGCGGGCCAGGCTCTGCGGCTCTCCCTGAGGGGGCTCCGGCAGGGCCAAACCGCTTCCGGAAAATTGCGCGATGACCACGGTGATGTTGTCCTCGCCGCCGCGCTCGTTGGCCAGATTGATCAGAAGCTGGCAAGCCGACCTGAAGTCCCGAGACTCATGAACGATCTGCGCGATCTCATCCTGGTGAACCTTGCCCGATAATCCGTCACTGCAAATCACCAGCGTGTCCATGTTGCAAAGCGTCAGGCACCCAACCTCGACGTTCACGCTGCCATGCGCCCCCAGGGCCTGCAGGATGACGTTTCGGTAACTGTGGGTTTCGGCCTCTTCTTCGGTGATCTGCCCGGCGTCGATCAACTGCTGCACCAGCGACTGATCTTTGGTGGTGCGAACGATATTGCCTCCGCGGATCAGATAGGCGCGGCTGTCGCCGACCTGCCCGAAGAAGACCTGGCTGCCGTGCGTCGCGACCCCGGTGAAGGTGGCGCCCAGCCCCTTGTGCGCCGGGTTGGTCTGGCTCTCGCCGTGGATCAGAATGTTTGCCTCTTCAATTGAGAGGCGCAACCGTTCGTGAAAGGGAAGACGGCTGTAAACTTCGTGAGCCTGAAGTTGCAGCATCCTGTCCCGCACTGTGTCGACGGCCATCCGCGACGCGACTTCTCCCGCCAATGCGCCGCCCATGCCGTCGGAGACCGCCAGAAGCGAGCCGTAATAGCCTTGCGCATAAGTGAGTAAATCGGAGGGCTCTTCCTCGCTGGCGGTCCAACTTCTGCCAGTCGAAAGGTCCAGGATCAGGAAATTGTCTTCGTTGCCGCTGCGCACCATGCCTACGTCTGTTTGGGCATAGAGCGCCAAGTTGATGGTTGGAAGCTCGGCCATAAAAGCTATGTAGGGGCGGGTTTTCTCCGCCCGTCATTTGATTGATCGTTCTCCTGTCAATGGTCGGCGCCAAGTGGTCCTGGTCTGGCGCGTGTCGTTGATTACACGCGCCGAAGCGCCGCATCCAGATCGGCGATTATGTCTTCTACGTCTTCAATACCTACGGAGACTCGCACGAGGCCATCGGTGATTCCAAGCCCCGCGCGCTCGGCCGCCGGAACCGACGCGTGAGTCATCGTCGCCGGGTGCGAGATCAGTGTTTCAACGCCGCCCAAACTTTCGGCCAGCGCGCAGAGGCGCACATTATCCAACACTGAGCGCGCAGCCGCAAGAGAGCCTGTTTCGAAGGAGATCATTCCTCCGAATCCTGACATCAATCGCTTCGCTCGTTCGCTCTGCGGGTGATGTGGGAGACCGGGATAGTAAACATTCTCGACGTTCGGGTGGTCGTCAAGGAAGGCGGCTACTTTGCGGCCGTTGATGTCGTGCTGCTTCATTCTCACCGCCAGCGTCTTCGTCCCGCGCGCGGTGAGCCATGCGTCGAATGGCGAGATGATCGCGCCCACGGCGTTCTGCAAAAATCCGATGCGTTCGGCGTCCTCCGGCCTGGTTGTGACGACCACGCCGCCTACGCTGTCGCTGTGCCCGTTTAAATACTTTGTCGTCGAATGCACTACGACCTCCGCGCCCCATTCGATGGGGCGCAGAAAGAAAGGACTCAAGAACGTGTTGTCGACGACCAGACGAAGGCCGCGTTCGCGCGCCAAACGGCTTATGCCTTCCAGATCGGCCACCACCATGGTGGGGTTGGCCACCGATTCGATGAAGACCATCCGCGTGTTTTCTCTGATCTCCGCCTCGACGTTGGCCGCCTCGGTCGTCGAGACGTAGCTGAATTCCACACCGAAATTTTTTAGCACCCGCTCGAACAGGCGGTAGGTTCCGCCATAAGTGTTATCCGTGACGATGACGTGATCGCCCGGCCCGAGCAGTCTCAGGGTGGTGTCGATCGCCGACATTCCCGAGGCGAAGCAGTGGGCGGCTATTCCCCCTTCGAGCGCGGCGAGGTTTCGCTCCAACGCGGCGCGGGTGGGGTTATGCGTCCGGGCGTACTCAAACCCCTTGTGCTGGCCCAAAGCCTCCTGGACGTAGGTCGAAGTCTGATAAATCGGTGTTATGATCGAGCCGGTTGCGGGGTCCGGCTCCTGTCCCGTGTGTATCGCCTTTGTTGCAAATCCCATAAGCAGAGAAGGAGGATAACTTGTGGGGAGTCGGCCACAGATATTAAAGACTCGGCGAAAAAAAAGAAAGCCGATCGCCTTGAAACATTTCGCCGAAGGCATATACTTGCCTCGTCCCGCAGGATCAGCCCCCGCCCCGCGACAGGTTTATGAGAGACAACGTCGTCGCAATCATTCCCGCCCGCTACGCCTCGACACGACTGCCAGGCAAACCACTGATCGAGATTGCCGGAAGGCCGATGATTCTGCGCGTCGTCGAACGCGCCAAACAGACGGCTTCGGTCAGTCGCGTCATCGTCGCGACTGACGACGAGCGCGTCTATCAGGTGGTCGCTGGCGCGGGCGTCGAGGCGGTAATGACGTCGCCGGACCACGCGACGGGGACCGATCGCCTGGCCGAAGTCGCGGCCGGGCTGGACGCCGAGATCGTCGTCAACGTTCAGGGCGACGAGCCGCTGATCGAGCCTGCGACGATCGAATCCGCAATTGCGCCGCTGCTCGCCGACCGGACGATCGTCATGAGCACGACATGCGAGCCGATCGAATCGGCCGAAGACGCGCTCAAATCGAACGTGGTCAAAGTCGTTATCGACCGCGAGGGGTTCGCGATCTGTTTCTCACGCAACCCGATTCCGTTCCCGCGCTCGGCGGTTCTGGAACATGGTTCGATCAGGGCGGCGCTGCGCGCACGGCCGGAGCTGCTCAGGGCGTTCAACAAACACACCGGCCTTTACGCCTACCGCCGCGATTTCCTGCTGACCTACGCCAAACTCCCCCCGACTCCGCTCGAACAGAGCGAAATGCTCGAACAAATGCGCGCACTGGAGCATGGCTACAGGATCAAGGTCGTCGCCGTCGCCAACCGCTCGATCGGCGTGGACACGCCGGAAGATTTGAAGTTGGTCAGGCGGATGATCGGTGGGGCCGCATGACATTGTTCATTTGTCATCGGTCATTTGTCATTGTTAGGCGGTGACACTTGGTGTCCCGCCTGCGGTCACACATCGTAACCAAGTTTGCGGCGGTACATCGTGACCAGGCTCTTAAGTCGCCAGTTACGATTTGGACTTCTGAGTCCAACGCCTTGCCTGCTAGTTGAGAGCA
>DATEMG010000363.1:0-9902 GCA_035275805.1 Blastocatellia bacterium | reverse complement strand
GCGCTCACATATCATCCTGACACGACCGACGAGAAACAGGCCAGGGTTATCGAAATCAAAGAGGGGAGTGAGGTCACCGATATAGATATCAGGTTCGGGAGCGCCAGGAAGACCTATGAAGCCGCAGGCCGCGTGGTTGATAGAGAAACAGGCAAACCCGTTCCGAGAATCAATGTTTCAGGCTGGTCGAAAGTTGAGATGGGCGGATCTAGCTCGGTTTTTTCGACGTCGGCTATCGCTGACCTGCAGGGCGCCTTTAAGCTCTCCGGACTGCCGCCTGGACTTTACTATGCGGAGGCGATGGACGGCCTCGGCGAGACGGGCTATAGAAGCGATGCGGTGGACTTTGAAATAACGAGCGACAATGTGAGCGGCGTCGAGGTTAAGGTCTTTATGGGCGCGAGCGTCAGCGGCGTTGTAGTTATCGAGGGCGCCGACGCCGCGGCCGGAAAACAACTCCAATCAATAACTGTCTATCCCAGCGTGTCGCCGCCGATTGATGCGGCAGGCGATCCGAATGAGCGCGCCTCGGGCACACAGTTCTTCAATTATGGCAGGGTCAACGCCGACGGCAGCTTCACCATTAAGGGGCTTCAGGCGTGCGGCGTCGGTTTCTATTTATCGAGTTCTGACAGCGGACTGCGGATCAAGCGAATCGAGCGCGACGGCGTTGAGGTCAAAGACGCAATCGAGGTGAGGCCCGGTGATAAGGTCACCGGCGTTCGCATAGTGGCCTATAGAGCGCAAGGCCGAATTCGTGGCCAGATTCAGTTCACCGGGGGCGCGTTGCCCGACGGATGGTCGTTGGAGGCCCGCGCCTCGCTACCGGTGTCCGCGGACGAATTGAAGCCGGGCGCCAGGATGCCCGTGTCGGCTGAAAGGGCAGGTGGGCGGGCCTTCGTTGACGAAAAGGGACGCTTCGTGATCGAGGGATTGGCGGCTGGCGAATATGATTTGTCAATTACTATGTTCAAGCGGGGCGCGAATGGAAGCCGGCAAATGTTCAGTCAACCGGCGTCGAAGCGACGCGTCACCGTCGGAGATGACGTTGAGACTTCGGTCACGCTCACTCTCGACATTAGCCAAATAAATCAGCCCAACAATCGGGAGGATCGGCGATGAGATTGGTGAAAGCGTTGTCGTTGATTCTTCTCTGCGCGGCGTCGGTTCGAGTCGCTATCGCGCAAGCCGGAGCGAAGGAGAACGCTGAAGCGGCCCCCCAAGCGAGGCGCGACGGAGTGATTACAGGGCGCGTCGTCAATGACGTAGGGCGACCCGTCGCAGGCGCGCCGATCCTCGTCATCAAATCCGGCGTTAAGATCACGAGCGGCATACAAACCTCAACCGCCGATGACGAAGGCAATTTCAAGGTGACCGGGCTTGGTCCCGGCTCTTACATGATTGATGCAAACGTTCCTGGTTATGTCATCGCCAGGACCGGTTCCGAGCGCGATTATCATCGCCCGGGCGCCAGCGTCACGATCAATCTGGTCAAAGGCGGAGTGATCACCGGGCGTGTCACCGACCCTTACGGCGAACCGATGGTCGGCGTTCGCGCGCAGGTCTTTAAAGTCCGCGAACTGGAAGACGGGCGGAAATATTTAGGCGAGCTCAGAGAACCGAATGGAAGATTGACGGATGATCGCGGCGTCTATCGCCTCTACGGCCTGGAGCCGGGAGTTTACGTCGTCGGCGCTTCAAATGACCACTCGGGCATGTTCGGACGCGAGGCTATGACGTGGCATCCGTCCTCTCCGCGCGCGACGGCTGCGGAGATCACCGTGCGTGGCGGCGAAGAGGTCGCCGGTATCGACATCCGCAATCGCGAAGAGCGTGGCTACATGATCAGCGGAACGGTCCTCGGAGCCGCCGCGCCCGACCCGAGGGACGATCGCGTAACCGTCATATTGACGAGCGGCGTCGACAGGCAACTGGTCGGAATGACGTGGCCCCCCGGAACCAAGGGCTTTGCGATGTTCGGCGCGCTTGACGGCGAGTACGAGATCGCCGCGTTCCGGATGAGCCGCACGCAAACTGATTTTGCGAGCTCGGCGCCCCACCGCGTGGTCGTGAAGGGCGCCGACGTGTCGGGGATCGAGCTTAGAATAGCGCCGCCCGCTTCGGTCTCCGGGAGGGTGAAGGTCGAGGCGGGCGGCGCGGGAAAAAGTCTTTGCGAAGATGTGGCGCAGGCCAGGGCCACTGTTGAAGAGGTTCTGTTGAGCGCCGCGCCTGACGATGAGTCACGGCCGTCAATACAAGCAATCGCGCCTTATTTTCGTTACTTTAGCGGCGCGATGGGCGGCGCGCCGGATGAAAAGGGCGAATTCACCCTGGGAGGCTTGGCCGCGGGGCGCTTCCGTATCAAAGCTGATTTGCCTGATGACGGCTGGTACGTCCGCGCCATTACCCAACCTGCTCCCGGCGCGGGGAAAAAGCCAGCCGACGCTTCTCTCAATGGCCTCGCGGTAAAAGCCGGCGAAAAACTGTCCGGCGTTGAAGTGGTCATCGCCGAAGGCGCGGCAAGTTTGAACGGTCGCGTCGTTCCTATGAAAGATGCATCCAGATTGCCCGCCCGGCTGCGCGTTCATTTGATCCCGGCTGAAGTTTCGGCGGCGGACGACGTCCTTCGTTATGCCGAGACGGCGGTCGGCGTCGACGGCGGGTTCGGATTCAAACACGTCGCGCCCGGCAAATATTTGTTGCATACGCGGCAGGCTTCGGAAAAAGAAGCGAACAATGACCGGTCTCGCCCGCTTGCGTGGGACGCGGTCGAACGCGCTAAGATCCGCCGCGAGGCCGCAGCCGCAAAGAACGAAATCGAGCTGAAAGCTTGTGAGCGCTGGAAAGATTACGTTCTGCGCCTCAATCGTTAAAGGCCGGCAGACTTGAGTCTTATCGAGGAGGTGTTATGTCAAGAATCAGTTTCGCTCTAGGCGTTCTCGTTTTGCCACTCGCTCTTTTTTCAACTCGGGCCCAGTACTTGCCGCAGCCTGACCCTGGAACGGCTATTGTTTCCGGCGTCGTCACATTGAAAGGCAAACCATCGTGCTGCGTAGCCGTTCGGTTGATCGCTCAAGGTTCTCGCTCACCCAACCATTATTTCGTCGGCTCCGATGAGAATGGACGATTTCGCATTCCGAATGTCGCCGCCGGAAAGTATTTGATCTCCGTGCGCGCGCCCGGACATGTCGTTCCCTTAGGTTATGATCTTGAGATAGACGATGGACGGCCGCTCAATATCGTCGAGGGCGAGAAGATTGAGAACATCGCCCTTGAAGCCAAACGGCTGGGCGTGATTACCGGGCGAGTTACCGATTCGCGTGGCGCCCCGATGATTGGAGAGTCGATCTATCTCCACATGCTCGACAAGGACGGCAAGCCACAACCCATTTTCCACGAACCCCGTCAACAAACCGATGACCGAGGCGTCTATCGACTCTACGGCTTGCCTGAAGGCCGCTATCTGGTCAGCGCTGATTATTACTTGAGTAGACCATTCTTCTATCCGGGCATGACCAGCCAATCTGAGGCGAAGGCGATCGAGGTGGCCGAAGAATCGGAGGTCGCCGGTATTGACATCACCCTTCCCGATCGCGAACGCTCCCAGATCGCAAGGGCAGCGGAAGGTGAGATCAATGTCCGCCTGGTAACCGAAGACGAGGTGGGGATGCCTAATGTGAATGTAAATATTACGTCCATCTATAAGGTTGGTCGCCCGATCTCGGGGTTGGGCTGGAGGGGCTATTTGTACAACACAGACGCAAATGGCAACTTCAAATATCGCGGACTCGGGCCGGAAGTTGAGACCCAATTCTATTGGGTTAGGGCCACACAGGGGGAGGTCTACGCTCCCAAGCGCCTCTTCAATCCACTCGTTGACAATGACAACACGGTCGTCATGGTTAAAGGCGGCGTGATTACCGGCAGAATCACATACGCAGACGGAGAGCCGGTGGTCAACGCGGGCGCCAAATTGATGATGGCGCGTGACGCTGAAGGGAAGCCGCCGAAGTTGGGAGGCGTCGAGATTTGGATCGCCGCCGATGATCGTGGCGTTTATCGTTTCTGGGGGCTGACGCCGGGAACCTACTTTGTATACACGGGTAATTATAGCGGGAAGGCCGCCGAAGTGACTGTCAGGGGCGGTGTCGAAACCACTGGAATCGACCTCCGCTATAGCAGGGACTTAGGTCGCATCAAATGATTTGCGGCTTCGATGACCGAGCCTCTTCAAGCGGCCAAAGGAGCCCCCGATGAAACCCGGTCTGCTCAATCTCTTTTCAGCTCTGTCAATAATGCTTCTGGCCGTGGTCAGCGGATCGAGCGCGCAAATTCCGCAGCGCGACAATCGCCCGCGCACGGCTTCGATCGCTGGTCGTGTGACCGTCGGCGGCGCTCCGGCGGCGAACGCTTTAGTGGTGGTGGCGGAGGACGCTACACGAACGCGGGGCGCAAGAGCAGGCTCCGAGTCGTCGCAGGGCGCTACGGTCGAGGTTCGGACTGGTAGCGATGGGCGTTATCGCGTTACCGGGCTGGCCGAGGGGGCTTATGTGATCCGCGCGCTCTCGAAGGCTTATATATTTTCCAAAAGTCCGTTCGGATTCGACGCTTCCAGGTCGGTTACGCTTGACGCCGGCGAGTCGCGCGATGACGTCGACATTGCGCTCGCGCGCGGCGGCGTGATCACGGGGCGCGTGATAGACGCCGAAGGCCGCCCAGTCATAGCAACGGACGTGCAACTGTTCTCCGTGGGTGAGAAGGGCATGCCGAAAAGGGAGTTCGATTACCTCGACGAGAAGATGTTTAAGACGGATGATCGCGGTTTTTATCGCATCTACGGCCTGGCCGCCGGGCGTTATATGATCAGCGCGGGCGGCCAATGGGCTTCCGGTCTGGTGAGGCGTAAATCCTCCGAGACCTTCTACCCTGACGCGACTGATCAGAGTCAGGCGAAGATCATCAAAGTCGAAGAGGGCGCGGAGGTCACTGACATCGATATCCATCTCGGCGTCGGGAAGGATACATATGCGGCCGCCGGCCGAGTCGTTGACGCGGAGACCGGACAGCCTCTGCCGCGAGTCTCTGTGCTTTGCATGCAGGCGCCGGATTTAAAGGGTGGGGGGACGCGTTACGGAATACCCGCGACGACGGATGACGAAGGCCGATTCAGATGCGCCAATTTGGCGCCGGGGCCGTACAAGTTGAGTTTGTATGAACTGCCGCAGGTTAGGAGTTCGCATTTCAGCGAAAAGATCAGGTTTGAAGTGGCCGACTCGGACGTGAGCGGTCTGGAGGTCAAAGCGATTCGCGGCTCGACCATCAGCGGCGTTGTCGTTATTGAAGGCATCGGCGATCAGGCGGTCAAGGCGAAGTTGCAGCTGATGACGATCGGCGTCTCGGTCAGGGGCTATCGCGGATTGGCAGGAGACGGCGGAGATTATGAATTCCCTGACATGGTTACGGCAAAGATCGCCGGCGACGGCGCCTTCAGTTTGACGGGAGCGCGGCCTGGAATGGCGAGTTTCCAAATGGATGGCGGCCAGGAGGGCGCGTTTTTTATCAGGCGTGTCGAGCGCAATGGCGCGGAGATCAGAAGCGCCGTTGAAATCGGGCCGGGCGAACAAATCACCGGAGTTCGAATCGTCGTGGCTCAGGCCAACGCGACGATTCGCGGCCAGATGGAGATCGCCGTCGTCAAATTGCCCGAAGGCTGCCAATTGCAAGTCTGGGCCATTCCGATCAAAACGACAGCGGACAATGAGCCCGCGCCGGCCTTTCATAGGAACGACAACAGGTCAGCGGTGGCGGATGAAAAGGGCCGCTTCGTGATCGAGGGGTTGACCCCCGGAGAATACGAACTGAGACCCAACGCATGGGTAAGAGTGGGCCTTGAGGAGTGGAGTAGCGCGCCGGGGACGAGCGGAGTCAGTCGGCGCGTCACCGTCAGCAGCGGCGGCGAGACGGTGGTCAATCTCACTATCGGACCCGCGCCCAGGTAAGAATGAAAATGAGGAGGACATATGCCGAAACCGAGGTTCACTATCAGCATTCTCGTTTTGATGTGTTGGCTTTGCCTCGACATTTCAATTCAGGCTCAGACCAAAGATGCTAAAGCTGGAACAGCCACAATTTCAGGCCGTGTCACGTTGAATGGCGAGCCTGTGGCGAACGTCGTCGTCGCGCTGCAAAATCCGCTCGGCTCTTCCTCCTCGCCAGGGATTCGCGTCAAGACTGACGGCGCTGGGCAGTTTCGCTTCACGGGCGTGACGGCCGGCCGATATGTGCTGGGCGCGCTCGCTCCCGGCTTCGTCTCCCCCAGTGACCGGCCACAGGGGCCTCAGGGCTCCCTGATTACCGTTTCGGAAGGCGAGAATATGGACGGCGTCGGCATCGAACTCAAACGCGGCGCCGCAATCGCGGGGCGCGTGACCGATTCGCGGCGCCGCGCCATAGCCGAAGAGCCCGTCATATTGACGAAGCTGGACGAACAGGGCAGGCCGCAGCTATTTAATATCCCGATGAACTCATATCTCAACATCACGGATGATCGCGGTTACTACCGCCTATTCGGGTTGCCTGCGGGCCGCTACAGGGTCAGCGTCGGACACAGAGCTCAGGAATATTCATACCTCGGAGGACGGAGGGTTTTCTACCCGCAAACTTTTCACCCCGACGCGACCGAGGAGTCGAAGGCCGAGGTCATCGAGTTGAGCGAAGGAGGAGAGGCCACCGGCGTTGACATCACCGTCGCCGAGTCGATGCGGGCTTACCTTGTGTCAGGCCGGATAGTGGACGCAGAGACAGGGAAACCAGTCGCTATGATGGATGTAGGATACGTTAGGATGCTGGCGGATAGCAGGAGCGCCGGTGGCGCCCCGAGCGCCTCTCGATCCGACGCGAACGGCGGGTTTCAATTTTCGCTGCCGCCGGGAAAGTATTTAGTGTATGGGGGCTGGGCAAATAACGATTATTTTACTGACAATGCGCCGGTCGAGGTCGAAGACAAAGACATAAGCGGAGTCGATATCAAAGCGCGTCGCGGGGCCACGATCAGCGGCGTCGTCACGATGGAAGGCGCGTACGACCGGGCAGTCTTGGCGAGGCTTCCGTCACTCACTCTCTACGCCCGTAGATCTTCGGTTGATGACGGGCGCGCGATCGACCGATCCGGCAGAATCAACCCCGACGGCGGTTTCCGCATTAGCGGATTGCCGCCCGGAAAGATCACCTTTTCGCTCTCGGGACAAAATGACGGGAACAAGTTTTCCATTCTGCGAATCGAGCGAGGCGGCGTCTCTCAGGGGCATCAGATCGAGATAGGCGCGGGGGAACAGGCGCATTATTTACGGGTCGTGCTCGTGTACGGCGTCGCGGCAATTCGAGGGCAGTTGAAAATCATCGGTAGCTCGGCGCCTTCCGATATTGTGGTTCAGGTCTATGCGAAGAAGCTCGGCGGCGATGAGTTCGCAAATACCGGTTCGCAGGTCGACGCCTCAGGACAGTTCGTAATCGAGGGGTTGACGGCGGGCGAGTATGATCTGAGGCTGTCTTACACGCAGCGCAACAATTCAGCCGAGACCGATCCGCAGCTCAGGCAAAGATTTCTGCAGCAACTATTCCAGAATAATCAAAGGGTGTCGGTCGGCGCCACGGGCGTCACGAAAGTGACTTTTACGCTCGACATGAGCCGAAAGGAGGGGCAATGAAATTCGCGCGTTATTTCATCATTGCGATCTTCCTGTTTGCGCCTTCAGCGGACGCGCGGCAAGGCGGGGCGATCACGGGCCGCGTCGTCGCCGATGACGGAGAGGGAGTGGCGAATGTGACAGTCTTCCTCAACGTCGTAGGAGCGCGGACCCCCGGAACGCGCACGACGGCCACAGACGAAAATGGCAAATTCCGCTTCATTGATCTCGATCAGAATGAATACACGATCACCGTGGCGGATTCCGGCGGCTACGTGCGGACGCCGCCGTCCGAAGCCGAAAGGCAGCGTCCGCGCTATTACCGCGTCGGAGACGAAGTGACGGTGACGGTGACCAGAGGCGGGGTGATTTCCTGACGCGTGACGACCGCCAACGGCGAGCCGGTGATAGCCGTGGCGGTTGCCGCCGTCAGAGTCCGCGACGCCTAAGGCGCGCCGGCCCGCGGCGGATATGCTTCGCGTCCGCGCTTTACCAATGATCGCGGCGTTTACCGCATCTACGGTCTGACGCCGGGGACTTATGTAGTGGCCGCGAACAGGCGTGATAACAATTTCAGACCAAGCCCGGCGCCGTACGACGACGAATTGCCGGCTTATCATCCGGCGGCGACGACTCGCGCCGATGCGGCTGAAATAAAGGTGATGGTCGGATCCGAAATTACGGGCGTTGACATTCGCTACGGCGGCGGCCGTGGCCACACCATCAGCGGCGTGGTGAGCGGCGGCAAGGGCATTGTTACGAGACCGGCCGTGAGCGTGCAGTTGCTCGGCGCTCAGGGCGAATTATCGGCCAATTCGGCTTATATTAGACCGGGCGACGACAACAGAGGCTTCGCGTTTTACGGCCTGCCGGACGGTGAATATATCCTCAACGCCAGGAGCGCCGGCGCCGATCAGGGGCTGGCTGCGGCGCCGGCGCGCATAACATTGAGCGGGGCCGACGTCGCCGGAATCGAAATGAAGCTCGATCCGCTGGGGTCGGTCAGCGGGCGCGTCCTCATCGATGGCTTGCCCAACAGTTGTGATCCCAAACTCAAAATCTCGCTGGAACGATTATTAATAACCTTGATGCGCGATGACTTGCGGGCGGACGCTGAGACTTTCTTACAATATCAGCGTGTTTTCAGCCAGCGGGTGGGCGAAGACGGGAAGTTCACATTCAACAACGTCGAGCCGGGGCATTACCGGATCGTGCCGCGTTCGCCTGACGAACATCTTTACGTGAAAGCGATCGCCGCAAACGCGGCGACTCCGGCTCGAAGAGGCGCGGCGCGTGGGGCGAATCCGGCGGGCAGCGTCTCGCAAAACGGTTTCACGCTCAGGCAGGGAGAAAAGATGACCATCGGCGCCGTGACTTTCGCCGAAGGCGCGGCGAGCTTGCGCGGCAAAGTCACCCCTGAAAACGAGGGCGCGCGATTGCCTTTGAGATTGCGATTGCATCTGATTCCCGCCGACCCGAAAGCGACCGAAGACGTATTGCGTTACTCTGAAACAATTGTTCGCTCAGAAGGCGCGTTCGCGTTCAACAACATTGCGCCGGGCAAATACCGGCTCCTTACGCGCGTCGTACCGGACGACGAACCGATTGACCGCCCGCCATTCCCGGCCGCCTGGGACGCCAATGAACGCGCAAATCTTCGGAAAGAGGCTGTGGCGATGAATGTTGAGGTTGAGCTGAAACCTTGCCAGCGCGTCACGGATCATGTCGTGAAGTATCGATAGAACGTCCAGGACGCAACCGATAGAACTAGGAGGCTCTATGCAAAAGATCGGTATTGCGCTCAGCATTCTCGTTCTGCCTATCGCTTTTCATTCGGTTCAAGCTCAATCCACCGAGACGAAAGCCGGGACGGCCACGGTCGCCGGTCGCGTCGTGATGAAAGGCGAGACGGCGCAAGGCGTGCTGGTCTATCTGCATCCCCTAAGTACTCCGACGCCTTCAAATCCGGACGCTTACTCGCGCGCGAGGACCGATGAGGGCGGAAATTTCCGCATCACAGGCGTTGCGGCGGGCGATTACTTCATCATTCCGCTGGCTCCCAAATTTGTCTATTCCGGCGGGAATGATCCTTACGTGCGGCGCAAGCAACTCAAGGTGTCGGAGGGCGAAAACGTCGAAAACGTTGACATCGAGATGTATCGTGGCGGCGTCATCACAGGACGCGTGACCGATTCGCAGGGGCAACCGTTGGTTGGG
>DATEMG010000362.1:0-10153 GCA_035275805.1 Blastocatellia bacterium | reverse complement strand
GCTACCGCTCCCGGTACCGTACCGGTTTCCCAAAGGAGTAGGAGTTATGTCACAACCCAACAATCACTCAAAGAAAGTCCTTCGCGCCATCTTCGCCGTTCTGCTCATTACAGGCGCTCTGACCTGGTGGTTCTTTTTGCGCGAGTCAAACACGCCGAGGGAAATCATTTCTGTGAGCGGCCGCATCGAGGGCGATGACGCGTCGGTGGCCGCGAAAACCGCCGGGCGCATTCGTGAGATCACCGTGCGGGAAGGCGATCAGGTCAAGGCCGGTCAGGTGATCGCCACACTTGACGACGAACAGGTCAAAGCGCGCGTGGAACAGGCGCAATCGAACGTCGCGCAAGCTGAAGCCCGTTTGAGTCGCTCGCATCATGAGGTCGCCGTCCTGCAAGCGCAGCTCGAACAGAGCCGACTGGGCGTTAATCAAGCCCGTGTGGACGCCGAAGGGCGCGTCAGCCAGGCTCAAGCGCAGGTCGCTGCGGCCGAAGCCTCGCTGGCGCGGGCCGAGGCCGATTACAAACAGACGCGGGCCGACGCCGAACGATTCACCACGCTGGCGGAACAGGGCGACGCCCCGGCGCGCGAAGGCGAGCAGGCCCGCGCCTCCGCCGAAGCGCACAAAGCCGTCGTCCAGGCGGCGCGCAAACAGGTCGAGGCCGCGCGTGGCGCGCTGCTCGCCGCCAAGGCCAACCTCGACAACCCTGCGATTCGCGCCGCGCAGGCCGCGGCCATCGAACAGCAGATCAGACAGGCGCAGGCTGACATCCAATCCGCCGAAGCAGAAGCCAGTCGCGCCCGCGCGCAATTGCAAGAGGCCGTGGCCAATCGCGGCGATTTGCAGATCATCGCCCCCTTCGACGGTACGGTCGCGACTCGCTCCGCCGAACCCGGTGAGGTCGTCTCTGCCGGAACGCCGATAATGACCATAGTCAACCTGAGCAACGTTTATCTGCGGGCCTTCATTCCCGAAGGCGAGATCGGACGTGTGCGCGCCGGTCAGTCGGCCCGGGTTTATCTCGACTCGAATCCGAAACAGCCGCTCGAAGCCGTCGTCGCGCGCATAGATCCACAGGCTTCGTTTACGCCTGAAAACACTTACTACCGCGACGACCGAGTCAAACAGGTGGTCGGCGTGAAGCTGCAACTCGCTAATTCGCAAGGTTTCGCCAAACCTGGCATGCCCGCCGACGGCGAGGTGCTGGTCGAAGGCGACAAATGGGTGGCGACCAATCGGAAATAGCCCGGCAAGATTGCCGCCTATTACGCCTAGGACGAGGGAGAAAAAACGATGAACGCAATATTGGAAATCACGGAAGACAAACTTGATTGTGAACTAACCGTCGCTGACTGGAACAATCAAGAGCCTGTTGACCGTCCGGAGATCGCGATCAGCATTCGCGGCCTGCGCAAAAGCTATGGCGAGTTGGAAGCCGTGCGGGGCGTTGATCTGGAGATCGAGCGCGGCGAGATCTTCGGTGTCATCGGCCCGGACGGCGCAGGCAAGACATCGGTGTTTCAGGTTCTCGGCGGCGTGATGGCTGCGACGGCGGGCGAAGCGTTGATCTTCGGTCAAAAGTCTCGCGAGGCGCGGTCGGTGGTCGGCTATCTGACGCAGGCTTTCAGCCTCTATCAGGACATGAGCGTCGCTGAAAACCTGCGTTACGTCGGGCGGCTGCGGAAACTTTCGGACAGCCAGATCACCGAACGCGGGATGCATTACCTGAAGCTCTTTGACATGGATCGTTTCACCAACAGGCTGGCGGGCAAATTGAGCGGCGGGATGAAACAGAAGCTGGCGCTAGCCTGCGCGCTGATTACGGAGCCGAAGGTCTTGCTGTTGGATGAGCCGACGACGGGCGTTGACCCGGTTTCGCGCCGTGAATTCTGGGACACGCTCACCCGCCTTTCGGCCGACGGGATGACGATTGTCGTCGCCACGCCTTATCTAGACGAAGCCGAACGATGCGCGCGCGTCGCGCTGATGCAGGACGGGCTGATCCATCAAACGGGCTCGCCTGCAGAGATTCGCGAGCGGATGGGGCTGCGTCGCCTGGAAGTGCGCTCGTCAGAACTCAGCCGCGCAGAAGAGGTGTTGAGCGAAGTTGCGGAGATCGCCGACGTGCAGCGTTTCGGCGACCGCCTTGACGTGATGGCGCGGGATACCAGGCGGGGCGAACTCGCCGTGCGAGACGCGCTCGGTTCCGCAGAGATCGTGATTCGAGAGATCACCGCAGGCTCGCCGACGCTCGAAAACGCCTTCGTCTCGATCTTGCGCGATCTGCAAGGAGAAATAAAGGCGCCGCCGTTCCCGCAACGGCGCGAGTTTCGCAAGCGGGAGCCGGGGGCCATCGCCATCGGCGCCCGTTCGCTGAACAAACGCTTCGGCGCTTTCCACGCGGTTAAAGACCTCAACATTGAAGTCAAATACGGCGAGATTTACGGACTGCTCGGCGCTAACGGCGCGGGCAAGACGACGACAATCAAGATCTTGTGCGGCCTGATCGCGCCGAGCGGCGGCGAGATGGAATTGGCGGGCGAACGCGGCAGTCTGCGTTCGAGCTTCGTTCGAAGGCGCATCGGTTACATGTCGCAGAAGTTCTCGCTCTACGACGATCTGACGATCAACGACAATCTCGACTTCTTCGCGGGCATATACGGCGTTCCGATCGAACATCGCGAAGAGAAGAAACGCTGGGTGTTGGAATTTTCCGGACTGTCGGGACGCGGCGAAATGCTCACTGGAAAATTGCCGGGCGGGTGGAAACAGCGCGTGGCGTTCGGCGCGGCGATTATGCACGAACCGAGCGTGCTGTTCCTGGACGAACCGACTTCGGGCGTTGACCCGCTGGCGCGCCGCGCGTTCTGGAGGATGATCAATCAACTGGCCGACCGCGGAGTGGCAGTTCTGGTCACCACGCACTATCTGGAAGAGGCTGAACAATGCAATCGGCTGGGATTTATGGTCGCCGGCGAACTTGTCGCCGAAGGCGCGCCGAGCGAGATCAAGGCGGCGCAGCGCGGCCATCTGATTGAAATGATCACCGATCACCCGCAAAGCGCGGCCGATTTGCTCAAAGGCGAGATGGATCGATGGCGCGTGTCGCTCTTCGGCGATCGCCTGCACGTAATCATCGACGACGACCCGTCAGCCGGGATCGGCAGACTAAACCGCAGACTCGAATCGCGAGGCGTTCACGTCTTTCAGGCTTATGAGGAGCGTTACTCGCTTGAGGATGTCTTCATCGCCGTCGTCGAACAGGCCCGGCGAAACGGCAAGGTCGCGGCCGGGGATTAATAAGGACGGAGAAATAGAACGCAGATAACGCGGATTCGGCGGATTTGCGCTGATCCCTTCAGGTTTTATCCGCGATGATCCGCACGATCCGCGTCATCCGCGTTCCATTGACTCGACCACTGACGGAGGAGAAATTTTATGAAACGAATCATGGCGCAGGCCCGCAAAGAGCTGACACAAATATTTCGCGACCGGCTGACCGTGGCCCTGGCGCTCGTTTTGCCGCTCATCCTGCTCGCGCTGCTCGGGACGGCGCTGTCGTTTTCGGTAAAAGGGATCGCGGTGGTTGTGCAGGACTTCGACCGGACGCCGCTTTCGCGCCGGTACATTGATGCGCTTAACGCTTCACTGACGTTCCGCGTCGCCCCGCTCTCGTTGGATCAGCGGCCTGACGAAGCGTTGATGGCCGAGCGCGCCCGCGTGGTCGTTGTGATCCCCGAAAATTTCGAGCGCGATTTCCTGCGCGGCCAGCAGGCCGAAGCGCAATGGCTGATTGACGCGGTTGACGCCAACACCGCGAACAATATGCGCGGCCAGGCGGCGGCGCTCACCAACGCCTTCGCCGCGCAATCGGGAGCGGCGGACGTCTACTCAGGCAAGCCTGCGATCAAAGCAGAGACTCGCATGTGGTACAACCCCGGCGCCTCGTCCAGAAAATTTATCGGCCCAGGGGCGTTCGCCGTCGTATTGGCGCTCTTCCCGCCGCTGCTGGCGGCGCTGGCAATATCGCGCGAGGGTGAACAGAAGACGATCCTGCAAGTTTACGTATCGAGTATCTCGGCGCATGAGTTTTTGCTGGGCAAGGCCGTGGCCTTTTTCATCATCGCTCTGGCCGAGTGGGCGCTGGCGTTTCTGGTCGCCGTTCCCTTGTTCGATCTGAAGATAGCGGGCGACCCGACGCCGTTGCTGGTAGGGACAGTCTTTTACCTTTTCTGCAACGTCAGTTTCGGCGTGATGGTCGGCGTTTCAATCCCCAATCAGGCGGCGGCGATTCAAGCGGTCGCGGGCGTGCAGTTTCTGCTCTCGTTCCTGTTGTCGGGATTTATCTTCCCCGTCTCGAACATCCCGGCGGGCATCCGGTGGATTTCCACCTTTGTCCCTGCGCGTTATTTCATTGAACTGTCGCGTGACGCGTTCGTGCGCGGCGGCGGGTGGCCCGCCGTTTGGGATGCGCCCTTGATGCTGGCGCTGATCGGGGCGTTCTTCTTTCTCAAGGCGTGGCGAAAGACACGCCATATGCAGATTGAAGCTTAAGTAGTTTTCAAACTCGTGTGCGGGCGCCAAAGATACAGTACCGGGAGCGGTAGCGACCGGGTTCTCCGCAATGGGCGCAACCACAAAGACCCGGTCGCTACCGCTCCCGGTACTGATCCGGCGGCTGCGCCGCAGCTTATTGGAACCCTGTCGCCACCGCTCGCGGCGCTGCGCCGCGGCTTATTGGAATTGAAAGAAGGAGGAGCTATGAAGAGGTTTATCAATAAAGTCCGTCGTTTCCGAATCTGGACGCTATTTTTGAAAGAGTTGCGCCAGATCAAAGCTGACAAGAAGCTGGTGGTTTCGCTGATTCTGCCGCCTACGTTACAGCTCGTGATCTTCGGATTCGCGCTCAACCCGGAAGTAACAAATTTACGCCTCGGCGTGGTTGACGAAAGCCGAACGGCGGCGAGCCGCGAAGTAATCTCGGCTTTCGTCGAAAGCAGATCGTTTCGCGGCCCCGAGCAGTTTCGATCATCCGATGAGCTCGGACTGGCGTTGAGCGCAGGCAGACTGGACGCCGGGTTGATTGTTCCCTCCGATTTCGCCAAACAGCGCGAACGGCGCGAAACGGCGCGAGCGCAATTGTTGATCGACGCCGTCAACTCAAACACGGCGGGAATTGCGGGAGGGTACGCCGCGCGCATCATCGCCGCCTTAAACGAACGAATCGCGCAGGATTCGCCCGCCGTGTCGTTACAAGTCGAAGGAGGCGCGGCCGGCGTTCGCGGGCGGATGGCGGCTCGCATCGCTCTGCTTTTCAATCCGGGGCTGGAAAGCGCCTGGTTCATAGTGACGGGTGTGCTCGGCATCCTGCTTGTGCTCAATGGCTCGATTATCGGTGGAGCTGCGATGGTCAAAGAGAAAGAGGCGGGGACGATAGAACAATTGCTGATGACGCCGGCGCAGGCCGTCGAGATCGTCACGGCAAAGATCGCCCCGCTGTTCGTGTTGCTCTCGACACAGATCGTGTTGGCTCTCGTAGTTGCGCGTCTGGTTTTCGGATTACCGATTCGTGGCAGCCTGGTCTTGCTATTTGTCGCCGGGATGCTCTGCGTGCTGGCCGGGATCGGCATCGGCACGTTCCTGGCGACGTTCAGCAAATCACAGCAACAGGCGCAATTGATGAGTTTTTTTGTCAACCCGCCGCTTTCGATGTTGTCGGGCGCGACGACGCCCGTCGAGGCGATGCCGGAATGGATGCAGCCGTTCACGTTGCTCAACCCGATCAGCCATTTCTCGACGATCGCGCGCGGAGTCCTGCTCAAAGGCGCGGGGATCGAGGCGATCTGGCCGCATATGCTGGCGCTGGTCGGATTCGCGGTCGCGCTGGTGGGCGTCAGCGCATGGAGGTTCCGCAAACAACTTGGATGATCGCCCACCACGCAATTGTTTGCGCTGAATGTTATCTGATAGCGCCGCTCCGACTGTCGCTCCGCTGAACAGCCGGCGCGCGAAGAGTAACGCCCAGGATTTGCCTGCGCCAAAGTGGCGCAGTTGGTACAGGCTTTGCGTTGAATAGTTCAGGTGATCGCATAGGGATTTCCGAAGCGATCACCTACACATTCAAGGACGGATTGGCTGGCGCCTACCTATAGCGGAATTCTGGAACAGTTCGCTCAGAATTTCATTGACGTCGCGTGTGAAAACGCTCTTGGCGCCGAGTCACGCGCGCCTAGTCATATTTTCGCGGTATTACCCAGTCGCAAAACACTTAATGCGGTAAATGAATCAAAGGAGAAAACGTCATGGGAGCAGTTAAGGAAAAATATGAAGGCAAGTTTACCGGAACTTCGGAGAGGAACGATTTTCAAGAAGCGCTTAGAAATGCTATCAACGCCGCGCAAGACGCCACAGGCGGCGCAGACATTATTATTAAATGGAAGCTTGATTGCGTCACTGGCGAGAATGGGGGGATCACTGGACTTGACATACTTAATGTCACGATCCAAACCCTAGATCCCGAAACCAGTCGTAGCTGAGACAAACGGGATCGACTTCCGCGGTAAGCGACGCGACGAAAAAACCATCCTTGGATGCCTGGCGATGCGTCCCGAATGCAACTCGCCGGCGGCGATTCCCCGCGGCGGGGCGGCTACGGGCTCGCGCGACATTTGGTGATAGAGAGTTTGCCGCAGCCGGTGGTTGGCGCCGCCGCCGGGCTGCTCGCGTCGTGTGGGCGTCAAGCTGCCGGTGGAGATGAACTCTGCCGGGATTGTGTAAACCTAAAGAGATCTGCGTTGATGGTCTCGGCGCCTGCCGCCCTTTAATCGCGCCGCTTCAATAAAATTGACGCCCATACGGCCGTGTGCTATATACCTGCCAACCTTGATTCTGTTATTGTACAGAACCTTATAGTTGCGTAAGGTGTTCACTGAATAATTCGAACGGAAGGTAACCAGGTAACCAGGTAACCAGGTAACCAGATACAAGGTTATTAGTCGCATGCATAGGATCGGAACTCTTCCTCCCGACGGACTTTCCCCCTACCTCTGCAACCCAAGAGTAAAATTACCGAGTCGCTCAGGTTGATCCTCAAAACGCGCCCTCAGCGACTGGGGCTTCCGAACGCTGTCCCGGGTCGGGGCGCGTGCGGACCTCACTCTCTGGCATCAATTCCAACGTAGGTTTTCGCCATCGCTGATTTAACGACGCTGTTTTGAATTCTCCCTGGAATCTATTTCTGAAGGGCAGCAAGGATTTGAAGGTAACATATTTAACACGCGCTTCCCAGATTAGGTAATAGTGTTTCTGAGCCTGCAGTGATACCTGACCTTTAATTCGACGTTATTGAAAAGATAGCTACCCAACTGACTCGGCATGAGGTTTCCTCTACAGTTTAACAATTCTCGGGACCGGTGTATTTAATGACGAGTTACCTTATCGGCCTGGCGCGAATTTCTAGAGCAACGTGGGCTACGGCTCAATGTTAAATTGACGAGTTCAGTATGATTTCCGATGCGAGTACGGCTCCGCAAGACCCGTTATTTTTCCTACTTCACTGCAATGTAGATCGGCTGTGGGCCAAGTGGCAACGGCAGGAACGCCGTTTCAATCCGGCGCAGGCAGCCTCGTACGACCGTACTCCTTCGAGGCCCGGCCACAACTTGTCCGACACAATGTGGCCGTGGAACGGAGTTACCGGGGGCACACGTCCGTCGACAGCGCCCGGGGGTCTTATGGCCATTTCTCCGGGAGTCATCGGGCCGGGCCTGCAACCTCGCGTGCAGGACCTTCTGGATTATCAAGACGTCGTCAGCGCAGCTTCCCGTATGGGTTTCGATTACGACGACGTGCCATTAGCCTAACGCCTCACGCAAGGAGATTGAGTTGTGAATAAGAAACGAAAAACTACAAAGAGTTCGAAGCCGCCGCGCAAGTCGAAGGGCCCGGCGACAAGGTCTGCCAAGGGCTTAATGTCAATCGCGACCAGCGCAAGGAAGGACGTCAAGGAGCGAGTCTCCGCCCTTAATGAAGTGTCACTGGCCGTGGGCGGCGACGACGAGAATATGTTAGCCGCGCTGCGCATTCTGGGCGACGAGGATGAGCCCTCGGAGGTGCGCCTGGCGGCGCTACGAGCGCTTCAGACGGCGAGCTTCAGCGTCGTCGACTTCGAGCCCGTGCGGGGCCCATACATGGCGACCTTGCGCAAGGTCGCTAAAGATCCGGACCAGGAGCTCCGCGAGAGCGCGCTCGGCGTCCTCGCGCGCCTGAAGGACGGCTTCGCGCAGAAGAAGCTCCTTGAAGGATTGCACGACCCCGAAAAAGCGCTGCTCCCGCCCGAGAATGCGCTGCAGCTCCTCAGTTACGACCCGCACGCGGAAGCTTATCAAGCGGCGCGTGAAATCGTCCGCAGGCCGCCTAACGACGAAGCCAAGCGCGAAGCCTTGCGACTGCTCTCCGCCGACGCAAAGGCCTCGCCGATGTTCGAAAAGCTTTTGCGCGATAAATCTGAGTCGCCCGAAATCAGGCAGCTCTCCGCCTCCGCGCTGCACTCGATCAACCCGGATAAACTGCAAGAACACGCGCGCGAGATCCTGCTCGACACGTCGGAGCATGACGACATTCAAGCCACGAGCCTGGCCGCGCTCACAAATTTTGGCGACGTCGAAGCGATCGCTAACGACAAGGCGCTGATGAAGCGTGTCGACCGCCTGAGTTCCGAGGCGCCGGCGAAGGTCAAGCATAGCGCCCGCCAATTCCTAAGCAGGTATGGCCAGTAGAGGTGGCGCATGACGCAGGACGCCGCAATGACTGGCGCGCGGTCGGAGGCGCAGTTTGCCGCCCTGATCGAAGAGCTCGCCGCCGACCCGGGACGGCGCGGGCGATTGACCGACCTGCTACATGAAGACCATCCACTCTACGACCAGCGCGGCGCGGCGACGATTGTCCGAATGCGGGGTTGGGTTTTGCTCGCCCTCTCTCGCGTCGGGGTGTCGGATGACGCGCTCATCTACGTGCGCGAAGAATTGGACACCGGAGTTGACGCGTACCTCGTCGCGGCGGCCGCGCGCGCGCTGCGGTCCTACCCGAACCCCGACGCGACGCTTGCGCCCTTCGTGATGCGCGCGCTCACCAACATGCGCTATCGCGACGAGCCCGTGTCCTTCGAGAACTACGGCGAATACGCCGTATCGTCCACGGGCGCGAGCCCCATTCATGAACTGCTCACGACGTTGGCATGGCTCGGCCCGCACGCGCGGGGAGTTCTGCGCGAGGTCGAAGAGTTTCGGGCGCTGGACGGGGGGCTCTCCCGGATGCTCCTGATCGATCTTGATCGAGCCGTGGAGGCGATCCGCGGCGCCGATCGAATCGACTCGCCTGGCGACGACGACTGCTGCGCGCTCCGGGGCGGTCTGGGCGGCGTGTTCTCATGGGCGCTCGGCGCCCTCCGCGGGCCAATCGAGTCAGTCGTTTTCGAGGATCATGCGGGCGCCTCGATTACTTTCAAGGAGTTCTTCCGGGGGCGGCCCTCAATCATCGTCTTCTTCTACACACGCTGCGACAATCCCCTGAAGTGCTCGCTCTCGATCACTAAGCTGGCGCGCATTCAGCGGCTGTTGGAGGAGCGGGGACTCATCGATCAGATACAAACTGCGGCGATTACCTACGACCCCGCCTTCGATCTACCTAAACGCCTTCGCGGTTACGGTCAGGATCGCGGCGTGCGCATGGACGCCCGCCACCGAATGCTGAGAGCGACCGAGGGAATGGACGCCCTTCGCAAGCATTTCAAGCTCGGGGTCAACTTCATCGAGTCGCTGGTAAACCGACACCGCGTCGAGGCCTATGTAACCAATTCAGAGGGCCGGGTCGTCGCGTCCTTCGAACGTCTTCAGTGGGACGAGCGGCAGGTCGCAGGTCGCGCGATCGAGGCGCTGAAGGAGGAAAATGACCGGGCGGCGTCCGCCTCTTCTCTAAAGCCGGCGCCCCCCTCGGCGCGCCGCAAAACGGCGGCGCCGGTGTTCGCCACACTTGCCGCTCTCGGGGCGGCGTTTTTCCCCAAGTGCCCTATCTGTTGGGCCGGGTACATGAGCGCGTTCGGCGTCGCGGGTTTGGAGCGGATTCCGTACTCTCGGTGGTTGCAACCGGCGTTCGTAG
>DATEMG010000361.1:0-14906 GCA_035275805.1 Blastocatellia bacterium | reverse complement strand
GCCAGAGATAGATTCAGCTAGCTGAATCGCGCCAAAAATAAACGAGTCGACATCCAAGGTCAATCAAATTCCCTGTGTCCGCATTTGGGATGGCTGATTCCCAAATGTGAACACTCCACTCATCCACAGGTTTCCCCCCATCAATCCATCTTCAAATTATCCTGACAGTTGCCGACCGCGGGCGACAGGCACGCCGTTTGTGTACAATGCATTGGCCAAGGAGGCCCTCTACATACCCAAAAAACCCAGGAGGAATTTATGCAAGGCAAACTTTTCCAGGTCGTGTTGCTGATCATCGCTTTTACCGGGACAGCGCCGTCAGTCCCCGTTGCCGCTGAAAATCCGGGCGTCGGCGTACAAGGGAGCGCCGCTGACGATAAAAAATATGTCGGCGAGTGGGCAGGCTCGTACAGCGGTAGTGAAGGAGTCTCGGATAAACTCTCCTACACCCTGAGCAAGGATGAGAAGGGGAAGTGGCGCGGCACGGTGAAATGGGCCAATCAGAACGGTGAAAACAAAGCCGATTTCAAATCGCTGGAGATCGCGGATGGGAAGATGAAAGGAAAGATCGAAGACCCGAACGGCGAGGTGGAGGTCGCAATCGAGGGACAATTCCAGGGAGATAAACTTGAAGGCACATTTGCAGTCTCCCCGAAAGGCTCGACAGAGGTAGTCGAAAAAGGATCCTGGAAGGTCGCCAAGAGCCCGGCGGCAAAAACGGGGCAATGATATGCGAACACTCTGGCAAGATCTCCGCTACGACGCGCTAATGTTGGTGAAGAATCCGGTCTCTACATTGATTGCGGTTGTCACGCTCGCTCTCGGATTTGTGGCGAACACGGCGATCTTCAGCATCGTGTTCGCCGTATTGTTGCGCGCGCTACCCTTAAATGAGCCGGAGCGGTCGTAGACGCAAATTCCCAACGAGGATTCGGTGATGAAAAGAACTCTTTACTCAATGATTCTGGTCCTGGCGTTCGCCTTCTTTCCCCATCATCTTCTGGCTCAAGACGCCCAGGACCGTTTCAAGACACAGCTCCAACCAATTATCGAGCAGGTAATGGAACAGCGGAGCATTCCGGGTTTCGCGATTGCCGTTGTTCACAACGAGAAGGTGGTCTATGCCGCGGGTTTCGGCGTGAGAAACCTTCAAAATAAGAATGACAAAATCACCCCTCAATCACTATTTCACATGGCTTCAATCACGAAGCCTTTTGTCGCCACTTCCGTGATGCAGTTGGTGGAAAAGGGAAAGGTTGATCTGGAGACTCCGGTGGTCAAGTACCTGCCCTACTTCCGGCTGAATGACGAACGATACGCGGCGATCACGGTTCGACAGATGCTCAGCCATCTATCGGGTATGCCCGACGTGGATGACTATGAGTGGGACAAGCCTCAATACGACGACGGCGCGCTGGAGCGTTATGTGCGCAGTCTGAGTAATCAGTCGCTCATCGCGGCGCCCGGGGCCGGGTTTCGTTATAGCAACATGGCTTATGAAGTTCTCGGGGACCTGATTGCAAAAGTCTCCGGGATGAGCTTCGAAGATTACGTGAGGAAGCATATCCTCGAGACTCTGGGGATGAAGAGCAGCACACTACTTGTGAAACAGGCAAACCCGTCACTGCTGACGAGTCCCCATGTGATGGACAATTCTTACCAGACAGTTGTGAGCAAGATCTTCCCCTACAACCGCATGCACTCTCCAAGCTCAACCCTCTATTCGAATGTGCTCGATATGTCGCGCTGGGCCATGGCCAATATGAAACGTGGAGAACTCGACGGCAAGCGGATCTTGAAAGATTCCACCTACGACATTATGTGGAAGCCCGCGGGCGAAAAATGGCAGCAGATAGGGATTAGCTGGTTCCTGGGAAAACACAGAGAGCATCTTACAATCTCTCACTCCGGCGGCGACACCGGCTTCGTCAGTAACCTGGTGATGATCCCCGACCAATCCATCGCCGTGGTGATGATGAGCAACTACGACCGCGCCAATCTTCGGCCAATTACGAATGCGGCTTTAGACGTGGCCTTGAGTCTCAAGCCCGAACCGATAGTCTTCAAACCGGGCATTGCAAAGACGCTCTATCAAATCATCACGGCCGAGGGGATAGACTCCGCCGCCGGGAAATACCGTGACCTGAAGAAGAATCAGCCCGACGCCTATGATTTTCAGGAGAGGGAATTGAACGGGCTCGGTTACAACCTGCTCGGCCAGAAAAAGATCAAGGAAGCCATCAATGTGTTCCGGTTGAACGTGGAAGCCTACCCCGAATCATCGAACGTTTATGACAGCCTCGGCGAAGCCTACATGCTCAACGGCGAGAAGGCGCCGGCGATCGAGAACTACGAAAAATCTCTGAAGCTGAATCCGAATAACGCCAATGCCGCGGAAAAACTGAAGCTGCTGAGAGCGCAATAGCTTCGCAAGAGACGGCCTACGGCGCTGTTTTGGCTTTCGCGCGTTTCTTGATGACAGTGGCGCCGTGGGCACAAACCTGGTCCCGCTCACCGCTATCTTTCGAGAATGTATTTACGACTTTGCCGTCCTTTGGCAAGGCTTGAAGGTCTTTCAGCGCGGGTTCGTTCGTCCATTTGCAAGTACGAACGATAATGAGAATAACACGCAGTTGCAGCCGTCTGGCCGAACTCATGCCGCTATCGTCCGCGCAAGCGCGCATCCGAAAATGGGATTCTGTTGTCCCGTAAGCGCACACCTATCTGGATTAATCTCCCAAGATTCGTAATGAATGCAACGAATTACCACATTGATTGGATTGGCACACAATTTGGATGAATGTTTCAACCGCCAAAACTTTCTCGTTCGTTCTGAGAGGATCTGATTATGCAAACACTCTGGCAAGACCTGCGCTACGGCGCGCGAATGTTGGTGAAGAGTCCGGTCTTCACTTTGATTGCGGTCATTACGCTCGCTCTAGGCATTGGGGCGAACACAGCGATCTTCAGCGTCGCCAACGCCGTGCTGCTCCGTCCGCTTCCTTACAAGAATCCGGATCGGCTGGTATTGGGTGTGGCTGAACTGAGACAGCGCAACGTCACTGACTGGCCGTTTTCGAACGTCGACGTTTTCGACCTGCGCAACGGGGCGAAGACGACGTTCGAGGACATCGCCGCCGTCAACACGGGCCGCAGGATCATGCCGCGTGAGGACGGCGCGCCGGAGCAGGTTCGTGTCGCCTCGGTCACACCGAACTTCTTTCGGTTGCTTGGCGCGAAGATCGTGGCCGGCCGTGATTTCACGGAAGATGACGGCCGGCCGCAGCCGCAGGCAACGGATGGAGGCCCGAACGGGGAGATTCGGGAACTGCCCACCATCGCAATCCTGAGTCACGAGTACTGGCAGCGGCGCTACGGCGGGAATATGGCTGTTCTCGGCAAAGGAATGTCGCGCGGCGGAAGCGGCGGGCCGCAAATAGTGGGCGTGCTGGCGCCGGGCTTCGAGTTGTTACTTCCGCCCAAACTGAACTCGGAACGATTGCCGGACGTGTGGTTCGCCGCGCGCCTAAGCTACGACACCGCCAACCGCAACAACGTCGCTCACTGGATAATCGGCCGTTTGAAAGAAGGCGCCCGACTTGAGCAGGCGCGGGCCGAAGCCGAAGTCGTCGCAACAGAGAGCCGAAAGGCCGATACGATCCGGCAGACCGCCGGTTTCCATTTCCGGCTGGAGCCGATGAGCGATTATCTGGTCGCGGAGGTTCGGCCCGCCATCATTGCGCTTACGGGCGCGGTCATCTTCCTTCTCCTCATCGCATGCGCGAACGTGGCGAACCTATTGCTTGTGCGGGCTTCATTGCGCCAGCGTGAGCTTGCGGTACGCGCCGCGCTCGGCGCCGGTTGGCGACGCCTCGTGCGCCAACTGTTGGCGGAAGCCCTGCTACTAGCGGGGGCCGGCGCGCTCCTCGGCCTGGGCCTGGCGTGGTTAGGCGTCCGTCAATTGCTCGCCATCGCGCCTGCGAATCTGCCGCGCCTAGATACGATCAGGCTCGATCCTGTCGCGCTCGCTTTTACGGCGCTGGCCGGCCTGGCCGCGGCTGTGATCTTCGGACTGCCGCCGGCGCTGCAGGCCTCGCGGCCGGATGTCATGAACATCCTGCGCGGGAGCGGTCGAACAGGCGGGCTCGGAGGCGGACGGTTACTGCGCAATGTCGTGGTGATCATAGAGGTCGCGCTTTCGTTCGTCTTACTCATCGGGTCAGGACTGATGTTCCGCAGCTTCATTGCCTTGCAGCGCGTTGATACCGGCTTCGACTCGCGAAGTCTTCTCACATTCCAGCTGCTCGGCCCTCGCGGCGGGCCGCAGCCGCAGGAGCGCGCCACTTTCATGCGCGAGGCGCAGGGCCGGTTGCGGGCGCTCCCGGGCGTCGAAAGCGTGACGGCCTCCACTCCATTCCCACTCGCGGGGGGATTCGGTCCGATCCGATGGGGGTTGGAACAGGCTCTCTCCGACCCGACCAAATTTCAGGCGGTGGATCATCAAACCGTGCTCCCGGGTTATTTTGAAACGCTCCGCACGCCGCTCCTCGCGGGACGCGTATTCACCGAGGCCGACAATGCGCCTGAGCGGAACGTGGTGGTCGTTGACCAGTTTCTCGCGGCGAAAGCCTTCCCGGGCGCCTCCGCCGTAGGGAAGCGCATACTCATCCGCGCCCGCACCCCGGAGCCGGAATGGGTCGAAGTGATCGGCGTGGTAGGGCATCAACGTAACACCTCGCTGGCCGAGCCCGGGCGCGAACAGATCTACTTCACCGACGGCTTCAGGAACCACGGCTTCGCATTTCGATGGGCCGTTCGCGTCAAGGGCGATCCCGCGAAGTACGCGGCGATGGTCCGCGCCGAGATCGCCAAACTCAACCCAAACCTTTTGATCGCTGAATTGCAGCCGATGGACGCTTTGGTGGAGCGGGCGCAGGCGGGGACTCGATTTTCGCTACTGCTCATCGGCGTCTTCGCGGTCATCGCCGTCCTGCTCGCCGGCGTGGGGCTTTACGGCGTGTTGTCAACTGTTGTGCGGCAGCGCACGGCGGAGATCGGCCTCCGGATGGCGTTGGGCGCGGCGCCCGGGAGCGTCTTTAGACTTGTAGTCGGGCACGGACTGCGCCTCAGCGCGGCGGGCGTCGCAATCGGCGTGGCCGCTTCTTTCGGCCTCACGCGCGCGATGACCAGTATGCTGGTCGGCGTCGAAGCCACCGACCCAATTACTTTCGCGGCGATGGCGGCGCTCTTCCTGATCATCGCCATAATAGCGTCGGGGCTGCCCGCGCGGCGCGCGTCGGGGCTTGATCCGACCATTGCGCTGCGGGAGGAGTGAGGGCGCGCCTCCTCAGAAAAACCGTCCACAAAGAACACGAAGAATCACAAAGAAGTAAAAATCTTTGCGCCCCTTCGTGCGCCTTTGTGGACAATTTTATTCTTTCCGGGGGGCGTTCATTGTGACATGAAGGTTCCTCAGAATATGGCGCGTCGCAACCGCATTCCTGAGAAGCAAAGCCAATTACTTGACAAAATCAACTAAATGGCTGATAAGGTCAATCAATTATTGGCCCCGCTTCAAAGGAGGACGATTATGGTCCGAAACGACCTCGCGCCGCGCGTCGAATCGGTGCGGCGCTTCAACCGCTTCTACACGAAACAAATCGGCTTGCTCAGCGAGCATATATTGAAAAGTCAGTTCTCCCTGGCCGAGGCCAGGGTAATTTACGAGTTGGCGCAGCGTGAAAAGGCTACGGCGACCGAGATGGGCGCCGAGCTGGGGCTGGACGCCGGTTATCTCAGCCGTCTGCTGGCCGCCTTCAAAAAGAGGGGGTTGATCTCCAAAAAGCCTTCTGAAACAGACGGACGCCAGAGCGTCATCTGGTTGACGGATAAAGGGCGGAAGGCCTTCACCGAACTCAACGCGCACTCACACGGCGAGGTCGAATCGCTGCTCGGCCGGCTCCCTCAGGCGGATCAGAACCGCCTGATCGATGCGATGCGCGTCATCGAAGAAGTGCTCGGCGCGCGGCCCGAACAAAAAGTTCCTTACGTCATCCGCCCGCACCGGCCCGGCGACATAGGCTGGGTCACGCATCGGCACGGCGTCATCTACAACGAAGAGTACGGTTGGGATGAGGAGTTCGAGGCGCTGGTGGCGGAGATCGCGGCGAAATTCATCCGTAACTACGACCCTAAGCGCGAGCGGTGCTGGATCGCCGAACGCGGAGGCGAGATCGCCGGCTGCATATTTCTCGTCAAAAAAACGAATACGGTGGCGCAATTGCGCTTGCTGCTGGTCGAGCCGAGCGCGCGAGGGACGGGCATCGGCAAGCGCCTGGTCAATGAATGCGTGCGGTTCGCCCGGCAGACGGGATACAAGAAGATCACGCTGTGGACGAACAGCCTGCTTGACGCCGCCCGGCATATCTATGAAGAAGCCGGTTTCCGGCTCGTCAAAGAGGCGCCGCATCACAGCTTCGGCCACGATCTGGTGGGGCAGAACTGGGAGTTAAAACTATGTACTTCAAAACAATAGAAGTGGAAATCGACGGGGCGCTCGGGCGGCTGACGCTAAATCGCCCCGAACAGTTGAATGCGATGAACGCCACGATGCTGCGCGAGCTGGTCGAAGCCGCGCGGTGGTTCGACGAGCAGCGCGAAGCGCGTGTCGTCATAGTGGGCGGCGCGGGGCGGGCCTTCTGCGCTGGCGCCGATCTCAAAGAATCTCCGACGGCGGAGGCGGTCCCCGATTCGGGCAAATCCTGGCTCTATCGTCATGAAGTTGCGCAATATGGACGGCGCATGGCCGACGCCATCGAGCAGATGCGCGCGACGACCATTGTCCGATTGCACGGCCACATCGTCGGCGGGGGCGTCGTGCTGGCCACGGCCTGCGACCTGCGCGTCGCGGCTGAAGACGCGCGGTTCTCGATCCCCGAAATCGAACTCGGCATTCCGCTGACGTGGGGCGCCATTCCTCGGCTCGTGCGTGAAATTGGCCCGGCTATGACGAAAGAGCTGGTCATGACCTGTCGCCCCTTCACGGCGCAAGAGGCCAAAGAGATGGGCTTCGTCAATCGCGTCGCGACGCTCGACGATCTGGATCAATGCGTCGAGCGGCTGGCGTCCGAGATCATCGCCAAGCCGTCGGTTCCCGTGGTCATCACCAAAGAGCACGTCAACGCCGTCGCGCGCGCGATGAGCGCCGGCCTGACGGCGTTCGCCGACGGAGAGTCCCTGATCAGCGCCCTGGCCGATCCCGAATCGCTTCAAGCCAGGAAGGATTACGCCGAACGCCGCCTGAAGAAAAAATAGGCCCCGCCGCGACTGAGCCCTCCTTCTTCTCTTGACTGTCTACAAGAGGTCGCGTATCTTTCCTCCAGATCATCTGGAGGAGCATTATGACCAAACCGAAATCTGACCTTTTGCAGGGGACTCTAGACCTGCTCATTCTCAAGACCCTGGCCCTCGAACCTATGCACGGCTGGGGAATTACTCAACGCATACAGCAAATCTCCAGTGGGGCGCTCGTCGTCAACCAGGGGTCGCTTTATCCGGCGTTGCTGCGGCTGGAACATCGGGGGTGGATCGACTCCGAGTGGGGAGTGACTGAAAACAACCGTCAAGCGAAGTATTACAAGCTGACCCGATCCGGGCGCAAACAGCTGGCGGAAGAGACCGATAATTGGCGACGCCTCTCGACCGCCATCGAGCAAATCCTGCAGGCGTCCTGAAAGGAGGGACATGCCATGCTTCGCAAACTGTTTCATCGCCTGCGCGCGAGCTTGCGGCGAGGGAAGATCGAACGCGAGATGGATCGCGAACTGCAGTTTCATTTGGAGATGGAGACGGCGGAGAACATTCGCCGAGGGATGAGCGAAGAAGAAGCGCGTCGCGCGGCGTTGCTGAGTTTCGGGGGCGTCGAGCAGACCAAAGAGGCTTATCGCGACATCGCGCGGTTCCGGCGCCTCGAAGACCTCCGGCAGGACCTGCGTTACGGGGCGCGCATGCTGCTCAAAAATCCCGGCTTCACTCTTGTAGCTGTGCTCGCATTGGCGCTGGGGATCGGGGCGAACACGGCGATCTTCAGCGTTGTGAACGCAGTGTTGCTCAGGCCCCTGCCTTACTACGACCCACAGCGGCTGGTCTGGGTCGCGGAAGTTCTGCCGCATGGGGATGAGATCTACGGCGCCGCTGATTATATTCACTGGCGGGAGCAGTCGAAGGCTTTTGATCATCTGGTCGCTTTCCAGCCGGGGAGCATATATCTGACGGGACGAGGCGAACCGGAGCGGCTCGATTCCATTTTGGCTACAGCCAATCTGTTTCCGGCGTTGGGCGTCGCGCCTCAGTTGGGGCGGGCGTTCACGCCGGAAGAGGATCGTCCTGGCGTCGCGCCTGTGGTTATCCTGAGCCACTCTTTCTGGCAGCGGCGCTTCGGTGGCGACCCGGCCATCATCGGTCAATCGTTGACGCTCGACGGAAGAAGCCAACAGGTCATCGGAGTGATGCCGCCCGGTTTCAGGTTCATTCGCAAGGCTGATGTGCTGCTGCCGCGCGCGCTCAATGTGCAGCGGGAGTTGACGAACGAGGGGATAAGCTTTCTCGGGAATATTTTTGGGCGGCTCAAGACCGGCGTCACGCCCGAGCAGGCGCGGTCGGAATTGGACACGATTTTGCAGCGGCTCCCACAGGCCTATCCGAGACGGACGGTTTTCGCCGAGCGGGCCATAGTGACGCCACTCGGCGAAAGGCTGTTCGGGAATTTGCGGCTGGGGTTGCTGGCGCAATTCGGCGCGGTGGCGTTTATTCTTCTGATCGCCTGCGCCAATGTGGCGAATCTGATGCTGGCTCGCGCGAGCGCGCGACAGAAAGAGATGGCGATTCGCGTCGCAATGGGCGCGGGACGCGGGCGCCTTGTCAGGCAGATGCTGACCGAGAGCCTGTTGTTATCCGTATGCGGCGGCGTGGCCGGATTGTTGTTGGCGACGCTGGGCGTCAAGGCGCTGGCCCCGCTAACTCCTAATAATCTGGCGTATCTCAAAGAGAGCGGCATTGACGGCGCGGCGCTCGGCTTCACCTTCCTCGTTTCGCTGCTGACCGGCGTCATTGCAGGCGTCATCCCGGCGTTGCAAGCCTCACGGATCGATCTCAACGAGAACTTGAAAGAAGGCGCTCGCAGCTCTGTGTTCTCAATTCGCGCTCGTCGCGCTTCGCCGGCCCTGGTGGTCGGCGAATTGGCGCTGACGCTGGCGCTGCTTGCCGGCGCAGGTCTGCTGATCAAGAGCTTCCTGCGAGTGCGCGCGGTCGAGCCGGGCTTCAACTCCGAGAATTTGCTGACAATGGCGATACCGCTCTACACCGCCAGATATCCGCTCGAGCAAAGGAAAATCTTTTACCAGGATCTAATCACACGCATCAACAGCCTGCCCGGCGTGAAGGTTGCGGCAATCGGGCCTCTTCCACTGACCGAGACGAGGACGTTCGTGGCCCCTTCGTCTGAGGCCAAGTCGGAAAAAAAGCAGCCGGGTTATACCAACTTTGTCGGCGTTGACTACTTTCGCGCAATGGGCATGCAGTTGCGCGCGGGGCGCAGCTTCACGGAACGGGATGACGAGAATGCGCCGCGCGTCGTCGTCATCAACGAAACCAGGGCTCGACAATTCGCCGGAGAAGACCCAATCGGCAAACCCTTCAGGGCCGGTGAGCAACGTGAGGCGACCATCATCGGGGTGATGGCCGATGTGAAACGTTATGGGTTGGAGTCTCAAGCGGTATCGGAGGAGTATCACTCGTTTCTTCAAAATGCGGAAGTAATGGGGGGAAATATAAGGCTGGTGGTTCGCACGGCGGGCGACCCCATGAAATTGGTCCCTGCAGTGCGCCAACAGGTCTGGACCATCAACGCAAACATGCCGGTCGTGGACGTGATGTCGATGGAGCAGCGCGTGGCTGAATCGCTTGCGCCACGACGTTTTCAGATGTTGCTGTTTGGCGCCTTTGCCGCCCTGGCGCTGGCGCTGGCGGCGGTCGGCGTCTACGGCGTCATTTCGCACTCGGTCAGCCGGCGCACGCACGAAATCGGCGTCCGGATGACCCTGGGCGCGCGGCCGCTCAACGTGCTGTCAATGGTCATCGGGCAGGGAATGTCGTTGGCCCTGGTTGGCGTGGCGATTGGGTTAGCGGCTTCGCTCGCATTGGCGCGCGTGATGGCGGGTCTGCTGTTCAATGTGGAGGCGACCGATCCGGCCACCTTCGCCGGCGTTTCGTTACTGCTCGTCGGCGTCGCGTTTCTTGCCGCTTATCTTCCGGCGCGCAGAGCGACCAAAGTTGATCCGATGGTCGCTCTACGACACGAATAATTCGATGGAGGGAACTCTATGGTTCGCAAACTGTGGTCTATCGGCGTCATCAGCGTTCTATTAACCCGTACACCAATGTGTAAATCGCTCTAGTTACGCAGCGAATGATCGGTCAGATACTTCCATCCCTCATCACTCAACAGGTCGAAGGATGAAATCCCGTCTTGCTCGGTTCCGGGATTGACGTAGATTCCGTCGCGTTCGATCACTCGCGGGTCGAGGGCGCGGATCCCGTCGAGCAGGCTCTCGAAGGTATCGGGGCGAAAGTACTCCGACTCGTCAAAGCCTTCGCACAACTGGCGGAAGGGAAGCGTGAGCTGCGAGTAGGTGGGGCGGAAGCGGTAATCGCCGACGTCGTCCGAGACGGGCTCGTCGCTGTTATCGATCAGCATCAACAGCGTGATGATCAGATACTCTTTTTGATCGGAGAAGCGATGCAGACGGTCGATCTCGCCGCTCATCTCTTCGGCCTCGGTCGCCATCGAGGCTTCGATCTCATTGCGCCACTGGTTGAACGATTTGATGGAGTGGTCGGCGTCGGAGGAGAATTCCCAGAAGCCGTATTCCCAGGCGTACCGGTTTTCGATCAGCATCGACGCGACCGATTTCATGAAGCGGCGTTTTTCGTCGGCGCTGTCGGAGTCGTCATCGGCCTCGATCAGGCGGTGGATGCGCGCGCGCAACTGGTCGCTGCCGAAGATCTGAATGACCAGTTGGACGCCGAAGAAGAGCGCGTGTTCGTTGCGCGCGCCGCGCCCTCCGAGAAACGATCTTCGTCCCTGGTCGATCTGTTTATCGCCGGAGCCGCGCCAGGCCATATAAAGGCCGCCGGCGAAGATGGCGGCGAAGATCAACATCACGAGCAGATAAGTCCCACTGGCCATCAACAATAGAAATGCAGGTTCTATCATAAGTTGCCCTGGGGCGATCTAACCTCCGAAAGCGGTTGCCTACTGGGCCGCTTGCTTAGGCGCGCGGCACTGTGCCTATTAGCCTCCGAACCATCCGCCGCCGCTGCGGCCGTAAGAGCCTGAGCGTCCCGACCGCATGCCGGTGACTCGCCCGTCGCTGGACATCCGCACGCTGGTGCGGCCGAAACCGCTCGGCCTGGCCCTTCCTACTCCGGAAGCGCCGCCGACGCGCGAGTTGCTGAAGACAGTCGGACGCGATTGGGGACGGTAAGTCGGTGGGTCGTATGTCTGACCCGTCGTCGGTCGCGGAATCGAGTAGCTGCGCCCGTCGCGATAGCCGTAGATATCGCGCGGATATCCGTATCCGTAATGGCTGAAAAACAACCAGGACGCCCAGGGGCTTCCGCCGTAGTAATAATGGCGTTGAACCGTACTGGTCGTCGTCGTCCCGGTTGTCCCTGCCACGGTCGCTTGAGTCGGCTCGTCGACGGGTTTGAACTCCGACATCCGCAGCATCCGCACGTTGATCCCTTGCTTCTGCCACTCGACCAGGTTTTCGTTGATGTCGTCGAGTTCATCTTTCTGACTCTCGTCCTTGACCAGATAAATCACCTGCTGGACGCCGCGCTGTTTGATCTGGTCGGCGGGAGGCAGCTTCGCCTGATAGCGGTTGTCGAATTGCGTATCCTGGTCGGTGTAAGCGGTCAGGCGGTTGCTGTCGAGCAGAAGTATCGCGGGCGCGTTCTCTTTCAGCTTCGAACGCTTCTCGTCGATCTCGCCGGCGTAATAGGCCATCGCGCCCAGCGTCTCGTGCGAGCGAACCACGCCGAGGGGGTGCGGCCAGTTGTCGAAGACCGGGACCAGTTGAGCGGTGTCGGCCATCGCCGCGCCGAGCGCGAGCGATTGCGGCCCCGGCAGATCGGAGATGATCAGCGTCTGCGACGGATTCGGAGTCTGCGAGACCAGATTGCGCAGCGCCTCGGCGCGCTGGTAAGTCTCGCGCATCTGAGCGTTGAAGACCGGGCGCATCTGACCGCTGAGCGACTGCTGCGCGAGCGATTGGATCAGAGTCGGCACGAAGAACGGCTGCCATTGCGAATCGCGCGGCTGATAGACCGAGGTCAGATAGTTCGGATCGTAGCCGGTCAAATTCCTGCCACGACTGTCGGTCAGGCTCGAGCCTTCGAAGGAAAGAAACTTGTCGGTCGAGCCGACGTTCCAGCCCTCCTTCTTTTGCAGGGCAAACGAGTCTTCATCGACTTCCTTGTCACCGGAGCTGGCGAGTTGATAGACGGTGACTCCGGCCATCGCCAGCACGGCGCCCCACGCCAGGCCCTTGCCCAGGGAACGGCGCGAGATGTGATTGGTAAACCACTCAGTCATTTGCCCGCCGGGTTTGTTCGTCCCACTTGGCGTCGGTCGGCCGAAAGAGGAGCTTTTGATGTCTTTGAGATTGTTTTTACTAGCCATAACAGTGCTGAAGGTGTTGAGAGCGTTTCATCTTTGCGTTGTGAACGTTCAACGCGAACGCTTCTCAGAAGAGACAGTAGCTTACCACGTCGCCCGCGCTTTAGCTAGATGCGAGGGGGGCTCCGCTCCGAATCAGCGCCGCTCGCGATACTGATTCGGAGTCGGTTAACTTTTAGATCGTTTATCAGATCAATATACGGGTTAATAGAACGCGGATGACGCGGATACGGCGGATCATCGCGGATAAAAACTAAAATAGATCAGCGTGAATCCGCTCCATCCGCGTCATCCGCGTTCCATTATCAGAAACTCTGGCCGATTTTGATGTGGAAGGCGTTGCGGGGCTGGCGAAGCGTCGCGCCCGAGGCGGTGGTGAAGGACGGAGGGTCGAGCAGGTAACCGTAATCCACGCCCACCGGCCCGATCGGCGTGTTGAACCGCAGCCCGAGTCCCACGGAGTTCGTCATGCCGCCGAAATTAATGTCGCCCACCCCTCTGAAGACGTTGCCGAGATCGTAGAAGGGGACCAGCCGCCACCGCCGTGACAGCGGGAAGCGCAGCTCGAAATTGAAGATGAACAGCGCGTCGCCGCCTATCGGGACCAAAGTCGGCAACTCGTTAGAATTGCGTGGCTCCAGGATGCCCTGCGGCCCGGCCTCTTCGAATCTGAAGCCGCGCAGCGTCGTCGCGCCTCCGGCGAAGAATCGTTCGCTGATCGGCAATCTTCTTTCGGGCTCGCTGATCCCCCCGTTGCTGTCGCGGTCCGCGACCTTGTATAGCCCGGCCAGGCCGAGGCGCGCCGCGAGGGCGATGGTCGTCCCGCGGAGCGCCTCCGGCGTGTCGTATCGCTGGTATTCGCCGAAGAACTTGTTGAAAGACTCGTTGCCGCCGAGTTCGCGCGCCGCAAGCGTATGATCGAAACTGAACAACTGCCCGCGCGTCGGCGAAAGGATGTTGTCGCGCGTTTCGCGCGTGAAGCCCGCCGAGAACAGGCCCAGCCGTAGCGCCGGCTCGTTGCGCGTGACCTCGATATCGGGGATGTTTTCGAGGTTGAAGAGTTTCACATTTTGAAGGCTGTAGCGGAATCGGATCGCCATCCGGTCGCCCAGCTTGCGTTCGGTCTGAACGAAGCCCACGAAGCGGTTGATTCCGAATGACTGCCCCCGCGAGTTAGACTCAACGTCTCCGTCCACCAGGCGTCTGCGCACGAAGGGGCGCACATCGGAATCGCGCTCGTAGAATGCCGAGAACGTAGTCGCCCATTTCTTACCCCATGGGCGGAGGTCGGTCAGTTGCAGTTGCGCGAGTTGCTCCTCAGGGCTGCCGCGCACCCTCAGCGCCCCCAGAAATAAGCGATTGAATAGGTTGGAATGTGTGAATTGGACGGTGGCGCGCGGCCCTTCGTCGGTCGAATATCCCAGGAGGTAAAAGAGCGACAGCGGGTCGGCCTCCGCCACGTTCACTGTCACGCGGCGCGCCTCCCACGAGGCGGCGTCAGGCGTCGTGCGAACGATTACTTCGCGGAACGCGCCGGTCGCGTAAAGATTGCGCTCCGCGTTACGCAACAGCTTGGGCGTCAGCACGTCGCCGGGTTCGAAATCCAAAAAGCGCCGGATGGATCCCGGGTGTGTGATGGTCTGGCCCGCCACATCCACCGCGCAAGCCACGGCGCGCGCGCCTTCAGTCACATCGTAAATCAGGCTCACGCAATTGCCGGGCAGGTCGAGTATGTTCACGTCCGTCCTCGCCTCCAGGTATCCCCGCTGGGTGTAAAAATCCCTGATCTTTCGCGCGCCTTCACGCGCCCGCTCGGCAGAGAAAGGCTCGCCGGCTTTGATCGGCGCAAGCCCGCGCAGCTCCGACGCCTCGAACAGCGTGTTGCCGCGCACGACGACTTCCCGGACGATCGATCTCGGCCCCTTTTCCACCACGAAGATCAGCGCCAGTTCATCGGGGGCGCCCGTGAAGCAGAGGCGCGATTCGACCTGCGCCGATCTGTAGCCGAGGTCGGCCAGCGCGGCGCGAATAGTTTCTCGATCGGCGCGCATCCGGTCGTTGCTGGTTTTGCCGCGAGGCGAGCCGTCCAGGACCGGCAAATCCTTGAGACCTGGAAATTCTCCGAGCAGGTTGCTCCTTTTCGATTGCAGATCGGGTCTCAATTCAT
>DATEMG010000360.1:0-4748 GCA_035275805.1 Blastocatellia bacterium | reverse complement strand
AATTCTTCCCAGCTCCGTAGGAGCGACATCCGGCGCATGTCGCTCCTACGGAGCTGGGAGATCTATCGCGTAACGCGTTCTATAAATATTCCGCGCCTCCGGCGCTCAGGAATTGGGGAGTTTGCCAGCAGTATCAGGGCTCGCCGCACTCCATACGTTAGCGCGTTCCCGGCAAGTAGATCGTTTTTCTGATTTGATAACCGATCTAAAAAAATCCACCGCGCATAGCCTATCATATTGATTATGAGCGTTGATTCGATGCGAATGAATTCAACTTTACCGGAAGCGATAGCCGAATCCCGCCAAATCATTCTCGTCACAACAGTCGGATGGGACGCGGTTGACGGCGAGATGAGGCTGTACGAGCGCGACTCGATCGATGACCGGTGGGAGGCGGTCGGCGAAAAGATTCCGATTGTTGTCGGACGCAATGGAATGGCTTGGGGCAGTGGCTTGCACGGCGGCGCGATAGGCGAAGGGCCGGTGAAACGGGAAGGCGACGGGCGTTCGCCCGCTGGCGTATTCAGCCTCGGTTCGGCTTTCGGATACGCGCCACCGGAGCAGGCGGGCGATTTGAAATTGCCTTACGTCCAAGCCATTGCGACGCTCGAATGCGTGGACGATCCGCAATCGGCGCATTACAACAGAATCCTTGACCGCGCCGGCGTCGAAAATCCTGATTGGAAAAGCTCGGAGCGGATGCGGCGCGATGACGATCAATACCGTTGGGGGGTGATCGTCGATCACAACGCAAAAGGCGCGTCCGGGCGCGGGTCCTGTGTCTTCCTGCACATCTGGGATGGGCCAGGGACGGGGACCGCCGGCTGTACGGCGATGGACTTGTCGTCAATGGAAGATTTGCTGCGCCGGCTCACAGCGAAGAGGCGGCCCCTGCTCGTTCAATTGCCGCAAGTCGAATTCGAGAGGTTGCGGGAAGTTTGGGGATTGACGATGCGCGATCCCTGAACTTAAACTCCGGTCTTAACCGCAAACCGCCACGATGCCCGCGTTCGGCTACATCCCCGTCGTGACTAATCCTTCAAAATCAGGAAACTCTATATGTCGTATAACCTCTTCAACACATTTCAGGAATTCGATCTCGGAAGCGGAAAGAAGGGCCGGTTCTATTCGCTACCCGAACTGGAAAAGCAGGGCGTCGGCCCGATCTCGAAGTTGCCGGTCAGCGTTCGCATCGTGCTCGAATCTGTGCTGCGCAACTGCGACGGTAAAAAGGTCAAGGAAGACGACGTGCGCGCTCTGGCCAATTGGGAGCCGGTCGCCACCCGCGTGGCCGAAATCCCGTTCGTCGTCGCCCGCATAGTATTGCAGGATTTCACGGGCGTGCCGCTGCTCGTAGACCTGGCCGCGATGCGTTCGACCGTGGCGCGCCTCGGCAAGAATCCGAAAATCATCGAGCCGCTGGTTCCCGTAGACCTTGTCGTAGACCACTCGGTGCAGGTCGACGTCGCCGGCACGCCAGACGCGTTGCGGGAAAATATGGAGATAGAATTCCAACGTAACCGCCCGCGCTATCAATTTCTGAAATGGGGGATGCAGGCCTTTGATACTTTCAAGGTCGTCCCGCCCGGCATCGGCATTGTGCACCAGGTCAATCTGGAATATCTGGCGAAAGGCGTTCTTGAGAATGACGGCGTCTATTACCCTGACACGCTGGTCGGGACCGATTCGCACACGACGATGATCAACGGCCTCGGCGTGGTCGGCTGGGGCGTCGGCGGGATCGAGGCAGAGGCCGGAATGCTCGGCCAGCCCGTCTACTTCCTGACGCCCGACGTGGTCGGCGTGCAGATGACCGGGGCCTTAGGCGAAGGCGTGACCGCGACCGACCTGGTGCTGCATTGCACCGAGATGCTGCGCAAGGCGAAGGTCGTCGGCAAATTCGTCGAGTACTTCGGCGAAGGCGCGGCGTCGCTCTCCCTGACCGATCGCGCGACGATCGCCAACATGGCGCCGGAATACGGCGCGACGATGGGCTTCTTCGGCGTGGATGAAGAGACCTGCAACTATCTGAAGGCGACCGGCCGCTCCGAAGAACATGTCAACGCGTTCCGCAATTACTTCAAAGCCCAGGGGCTGTTCGGCGTCCCGCGCGAGGGCGAGATCGAATACAGCCAGGTTTTAGAACTCGACCTTTCAACGATAGCTCCGAACGTCGCCGGGCCGAAGCGTCCGCAGGACCGGATCGAACTTTCATCCCTCAAAGATAAATTTCTCGACTTGCTTCATCGGCCGGCGTCCGACAACGGATACGGCAAATCGATGGAGGACCTGGAGCATCGCTTCAAAACGAGCATCGGCGCGCGCGGCGTTTTGCCCAATCCCGTGTCGGGCGGAGGCGACCAGACCCCCGAGACCGCGCCGGTCGCCAAAGCCAACGGCTTGAGCATGGCCAACACCAGCACGCAGACCGAGGTCGAGATGATGAACAACCGTCCGACGCCCGACGTGCTCGAAGTGGCCCCACCGGAGGCCTTTCCCAAAGCGACCGCCGAATTGGGGCACGGCGACGTGCTGATCGCCGCCATCACGTCCTGCACCAACACCTCGAATCCGAGCGTCATGCTGGCTGCGGGTCTGCTGGCGAAGAAGGCCGTCGAGAAGGGCCTGCGCGTCAAACCGCAAGTCAAAACTTCGCTTGGCCCCGGCTCGCGCGTCGTCTCTGATTATCTTGCGAAGACCGGATTGCAACCCTATCTCGATCAGCTCGGCTTCAACGTGGTCGGCTATGGTTGTACCACCTGCATAGGGAACTCAGGCCCGCTCGACCCCAAGATAGAAGAGGTCGTCACGAAGAATGACCTGATCGCGGCGAGCGTCCTGTCGGGCAACCGCAACTTCGAAGCCCGCGTGCATCAATCGATCAAGGCCAACTTCCTGATGTCGCCTCCGCTGGTCGTCGCCTTCGCCTTGGCCGGGCGAGTCGACATCAACATGGCCAATGAGCCGATTGGTAAAGGCAAAGACGGCGAGGACGTCTATCTGAAAGACATCTGGCCCAGTTCGCGTGAGATCGGCGCGGCGCTCGGCGCCGCTACAGACGCGGCCACTTACAAGCGTCTCTACTCCGATTTCACTTCGGAAAATCCGCTGTGGAACGAGATTCTGTCGTCCGCCGGCGACGTTTACGATTGGGATGAAAGCTCCACCTACATTCAGGAGCCGCCGTTCTTCGGGGACTTCGGCATGGAACCGGGCGTGATTGCGGACATCGTCGGAGCGCGCCCGCTCGGCGTATTCGGCGATTCGGTGACCACCGACCACATCAGCCCCGCCGGTTCGATCAAAGCGACCTCGCCAGCAGGGAAGTACCTGGTTGAGCGCGGCGTCGATGTGAGCGATTTCAACAGCTACGGCTCGCGCCGCGGCAACGACCGCGTCATGACGCGCGGCACGTTCGCCAACGTGCGCATCAAGAACCTGATGGTCCCCGGCGTGGAAGGCGGCGTGACGAAATATTATCCGGGCGGCGAGCAGATGAGCATCTACGACGCCGCGATGAAGTATCAGTCCGAAGGGACGCCGCTGATCGTGATCGCAGGCCAGGAGTACGGCACGGGCAGTTCGCGCGATTGGGCGGCGAAAGGGACGCGACTGCTGGGCGTGCGAGCGGTCGCCGCCCAGAGCTTCGAGCGCATCCACCGCAGCAACCTGGTCGGAATGGGCGTGTTGCCGCTCCAATTTAAAGAAGGCGTCAACGCGCAGTCGCTCAACCTCGACGGCTCTGAAACTTTTGACGTCGTGGGCTTGAGCGACGGGATCAAGCCACAGCAGGACGTCACGCTGATAATTCACCGCGCGAACGGCGCCAGAGAAGATGTCCCTGTGAAACTGCGCATCGACACGCCGATCGAGATCGATTACTACCAGCACGGCGGCATCCTGCCTTATGTGCTGCGGCAGTTAGTCGCTCAGGCATGAATCGCTAAAATCTGAGCCAAGCTTGCTTCCGGAAGAAACACTTTTATTTCGATTTGAGATAGTACCGGAACACGAAATCTTGATCCCGTTTTTCCAGGTGGCAAGCTTGGCAGCTCTCTAACTTCCCGCTAGCCTCGATCCGGAAGTCTTTGCCAGACGTAACCGCAAACTCCCAATCACCAACCGCAGGGTTATATCCTGGTTCCCGTTTGATCATGAGCGTATAGAGGCTTGGCCTGAGATTTTCTAAGGGTTCCTTAGGGCCTATATTGAGGGCGTCAGGATTAAGCGGCTTCTCTATCTTTTCTTTGACAATGACCGATCCTTCTGGAAACCGCGGCGCCCCGGTCGCAAACATTGCTTCCCGCCCGATCTTGTTGACGTAAACCGTAATATAGGTGGACGCATGGGGGTTCCGTTTTCGTTCGAATTCGAAGTCCCTGCGGTGTGGTATGCGACAAAGGGAGTCAACAGTTGACGAGAGATAATGAGGCTGTTCATTGACCTGTGTCCATAGGTTTGGATCCTTTAGTTTCGTAGCATCGAAGTGGAACCCTTGGCCGATGACTCTTTGAGCTTGTGGATATGCCAGCGCAACTGACAGTGCGACCACTAAGAGACCGGCAAATAAGCGCTTCAGATTCCTTTCCCGCATGGTTTATCTCCTAGAATTTTTATACTGAGCATTGCCCAACTTTTGAACGAGAGTCAGGCTCCATCCTTGCGAACGCCTCTCGATACGCAATATTAGAGCGGATTGCAATCGCATGTACGGGAAGGCCGACTGGATCAGTACCGCGAGCGGTAGC
>DATEMG010000359.1:0-7872 GCA_035275805.1 Blastocatellia bacterium | reverse complement strand
TTGGGGAATGGGGAGTGGGGAGTGGGGAGTGGGGAGTGGGGAGTGGGGAAAAGATACTACTTCCTACTTCCCATTCCCTATTCCCCATTCCCCACTCCCCATTCCCCGTTCTGAGGAAATTATGGCGACTGAAATCAAGCTTCCGATGCTTGGCGAAAATGTGGATTCGGGCGTGGTGATAAATGTCCTGGTGTCCGAGGGCGATGAGGTAGCTGAAGGTCAGCCGGTGATCGAACTGGAGACGGAGAAGGCCACGATCGAAGTCCCGGCCTCGGCCTCGGGCCGCGTCAAAGAGCTCAGCGTGAAAGAGGGCGCCACGATCAAGGTGGGACAGGTGATCTTGACCCTCGAAGAAGGGGCCGGAGCGGCCAAAGCGGAGGAGAAAAAGACCAGGCTCGCGGCAAAACCTGAAGAGGAAATGAGAGAGGCGGCTGAGGCCCAGAAAGAAGAAGTCAAGGCCGTGGCCGCGCCATCGCGGGCGCCAAAGGCGGAGACGCGGGCAAAACCTCGGGCAGAGGAGCCAAAGCGCGAGGAGTCGAAGAAAGAGGCCGCGCCAGGTCGCGAAGAGAAAGCCGAGGAAGAAGAGCCGCCGCGAGACGAAGTCATCAAGCCCTGGCCCGAAGTTCAGCCCAGGCGTGAGGAAGCGCGCGAACTCGTCGCCGCCTCGCCTTCTGTACGCAGGTTGGCGCGGGAGCTGGGCATAGACATCAACGAGGTGGTCGGCTCGGAACCTGGCGGTCGCATCTCCGAAGACGATGTCAGAAATTACGCCCGCTCGATCATTCTCAACGTGACTCGCATGAGGCCCGCGGCTGAGGGCCTCCCCCGCCCGCTCCCCGATTTCTCCAAATGGGGAGAGATAGAGCGAAAACCGATGAGCGGCATCCGCCGCAAGACGGCCGCAGCGCTGAGCGAGGCCTGGCAGACGGTCCCGCACGTGACCCATTTCGACCAGGCCGACATCACCGAGTTGGAGGAGTTGCGCCAGCGGTTCGGCAAGAAGGCCGAAGAGGCGGGCGCCAAGCTGACGATCACGGCCATCGCGCTTAAGGTCGTCGCTTCGGCCTTGAAAATCTTCCCTCAATTCAACGCGAGCGTTGACGCTTCGAGGGAGGAGATCGTTTACAAAAAGTACTGCAACATCGGCGTCGCGGTGGACACCGACCGAGGGCTTCTGGTCCCCGTGATCAGAGACGCCGATAGGAAGAACATTCTAGAGCTGGCGGTCGAGTTAACCGAGATGTCGGTAAAGGCGAGGGACAAGAAGATCACAATCGAAGAGATGCAAGGCGGCTCGTTCACGATCACCAACCTGGGCGGGATCGGCGGCGTGAATTTCTCGCCGATCGTCAACAGCCCGGAGGTCGCGATCCTCGGAGTGGCGCGCGCCGCCCGCCAACCCGTCTTCGTCGACGGGCAGATTGCGCCGCGCCTAATGCTGCCGCTCGCGCTCTCTTACGACCATCGTTTGATCGACGGGGCTGACGCCGCACGGTTCCTGCGCTGGGTGGCCGAGGCCCTGCAACAGCCCTTGCTGCTGGCTTTGGAGGGATAAGCCACAGAGCCACCGCAGACACAGAGAAGTAGAGAGGGAGGGATAGAGGGACATCTTGAAAATCAGTCTCCTTCTCTCCATCGCTCTTTCTCTCCTTCTCTGTGTCTGCGGTGGCTCTGTGGCAATAATCAGATATGGACGGATTGACGAATTCGACACAGGTGGCGGTTATCGGCGGCGGCCCCGGCGGGTACGCTGCGGCGTTTATGGCGGCTGACCTGGGCCTGCGCGTGGCGCTCGTAGACCTCGAACCCAATCCCGGCGGGGTTTGCCTCTATCGCGGCTGCATTCCCTCGAAAGCGTTGCTGCACGTGGCCAAAGTCATCGGCGAATCGCGCCGGGCCGCCGACTGGGGGATTGAGTTCTCCGAGCCGATGATCGATCTCGACAAATTGCGCGCATGGAAAGATGGCGTGGTGAACAAGCTGACAGGCGGTTTGGGGCAATTGAGCGAACAGCGCAAGGTCGACTTCATTCGAGGCCGCGCCGCGTTCCTCGATTCGCGCACGCTGAAGATTGAAGGACAGGGCGGAGAGCGGCGTCTGGTCTTCGAGAACGCCATCATCGCCACCGGGTCGCGGCCCGCCGCGCCGCGCGCCCTCTTGCTGGACAGCCCACGCATTATGGATTCGACGGCGGCGCTGGAACTGGACGACATTCCGAAAACTATGCTCGTCATCGGCGGCGGTTATATCGGTCTTGAACTGGGGACTGTCTACGCCGCTCTGGGGACTCAGGTGTCGCTGGTCGAGATGACTTCGGGGTTGTTGCCCGGAGTCGACCGCGATCTAGTTTCGATCCTCGCCGGGCGCGTGGATCAAATCTTCCACTCGGTCATGCTTAACGCCAAAGTGGTCGAAATGAAGGAAGTGAAGAACGGCGTCCGGATCAGAATCGAAGGGGCCGAGATCGGAGGGGACGAGTCGGTCTACGAGAAGGTCCTGGTCGCGGTGGGCCGCGAGCCTAACTCCGAAACCCTCGGACTTGAGAAGACCAAAGTGATCGTCGACACACGCGGCTTCGTTCAGGTGGACGCCGCGCGGCGGACGGCCGATCCTGCAATCTATGCGATCGGCGACGTGGCCGGCGAGCCGATGCTGGCCCACAAGGCGACTCACGAAGGGCGCGTCGCCGCCGAAGCGATCAGCGGGCGCGCGGCTGCCTTTGAGCCTCGCGCCATCCCGGCTGTGGTCTTCACCGATCCCGAGGTGGCCTGGTGCGGGTTGACCGAATCTCAGGCAAAAGAAGAAGGCCGGCCCGTGAAGGTCACCCGCTTCCCCTGGGGAGCTTCTGGCAGGGCAGCCACGCTCGGCCGCGTCGATGGCGTGACCAAATTGGTCATCGATCCGGAATCCGAACGCGTCCTCGGCGTGGGGATCGTCGGCGCCGGCGCCGCTGAACTGATCGCGGAGGGCGTGCTGGCCGTCGAGATGGGGGCCGTCGCTTCCGACCTCAAATTGAGCATACACGCCCACCCGACGCTCTCGGAAACCCTTATGGAATCCGCCGAAGCCTTCTTCGGACGGAGTACACATTTTTATCGACGGCGGCGGCATGAATAGGACATCTAGGACTTGTGAGTCCTATGAGTCCCATAAGCCCTATGAGTCCTATTCATAAGGAGTAAACGATGAATAACAGTTTCACGATCTTCGCGGGAAGGGCAAACGTGGCGTTGGCGACGAGCGTGGCCGTCGAAATGGGCGCGCGGCTCGGCGCGTGTTCGGTCGAGAGATTTCCGGACGGCGAGCTGTCGGTGCGTTTGGATGAGCCTGTGCGTGGGCGCGAGGTCTTAATCATTCAACCGACCTCGCCGCCGGTCAACGACCATCTGATCGAGCTGTTGGCCTTTGCCGACGCGTGCCGACGCGCATCGGCCGCGCACATCACGGCGGTCATGCCCTACTTCGGCTACGCGCGCGCCGATAAGCGGCACGGCCGCCGTGAGCCGATAACCGCGAGCATGGTGGCCGCCATGATGCAGGCGGTCGGCGTCAACCACGTCGTCACGATCGACCTGCATGCGCCGCAGATCGAGGGCTTCTTCCACATCCCGGTGGACAGTCTGACGACGGCCCCCGTGATGGTTGAAGCGCTGCGGCCCGGATTACCTCCCGATATTGTGGTCGTATCGCCCGACGCCGGCCGGGTGCGCATGGCGACCGAATACGCGCGACTGCTAGGCGCGCCGGTCGCGGTGCTGCACAAAGAGCGCGCGAGCGGCGTCGAGACCAGGATCACGCGACTGGTCGGAGATGTGCGTGACCGCCCATGTTTGATAATCGACGACATGATCTCGACCGGCGGAACGATCGCCGAAAGCGTCGAGGCGCTGCTGGAGGCCGGCGCGAGGCCAGAGATCATAGTCGCGGCGACGCATGGTCTTCTGCTTGCGGGCGCCCGTGAAAAACTGGCGCGCGCTGTGACGCGCGAAGTCCTGGTGACCGACACCGTGGCGCCCCCTGCCCACGACTGGCCGCAATTGCGCGTCGTCTCCGTCGCCCCACTCATCGCCTCGGCGCTACGGCGCTATCTGTCCGATGGGCCGTTGAGCGCGGCGCCGAAGTAGGGAAGCGAATGGGGAGTGGGGAGTGGGGAGTGGGCAATGGGGAGTATTTTATATCCACTCCCCACTCTCCACTTGCAAGTTCCAAAATTCATATCATATACGCCTTAGGCGCCGTATAATCTGGAACTATCCTGGCTGTGATTGGTCATAAAACATACGCCTTACTCTTATTGCGCGCTCCTGACGCCCTAAGATCGCAAGACACGGATGTCGGGGACTATATTCACTTTTCTCGACCAGGGAGACTCTGAGCCATGAATAACAACAACCTGTTTTGGACGCGGAGGCGTTTTCTGAGCGTTGGCGCGGCCGGGACCGTCGGAGCCGTCGGAATCGGCGCCCTATTCACGCCGGGCGTTTTCGCCCAGCAATTGATACAGACGCCGCGGCAGACCGAAGGGCCGTTCTACCCGAATAAGATGCCGCTCGACACCGACAACGACCTGCTAATCGTCAACGACGCGATCACTCCCGCGGTGGGCGCGGTCACGTATTTGAGCGGGCGCATTCTCGACAGCCGCGGCGAGCCGATCCGCAGCGCGTTCGTCGAAATCTGGCAATGCGACAACAACGGCGCCTACATTCACTCCAACAGCGTCAACCGCGACAAGCGCGACGCGAACTTCCAGGGCTTCGGCCGTTTCATGACTGGCTCGACGGGCGAATACCTGTTCCGCACCATCAAGCCTGTTCCCTACCCCGGCCGCACGCCTCATATTCACTTCGTCGTCAAAGTGAAAGGCCAGGAGAAGTTCTCTACGCAGTGTTACGTCAAGGGAGATCCGGGCAACGAGCGCGACTCGATCCTCAAGAACATTCGCGACCCCAAAGTGCGCGAGTCGATCATTGTCGATTTCGCGCCGATCAAACAGTCGCGCGTCGGCGAGTTGGCCGCGCGTTTTGACATCGTGCTCGGCTTCACGCCGGAAAGTTGAGCGGATTAATAGAACGCTGATAGAGCGGATTGGCGCTGATCTTTTTTAGTTTTATCCGCAATGATCCGCGCCCGTCCGCGTCATCAGCGTTCTATTGACGTCTTCGTCGCCGCACTTTTACTTACCCATGAACGGTCTGTTCATTCCCTTCTCCGCCTGTTGCTTCGTGTCGTAGACGTTGGGGCGGGCGAGCACTTCTTTGTATTGCGCCATCGCCTCCTGACGCTCTCCCGCCAGGTCATACATCTGCGCCGCCCGGAGGCGTGAAACCGTCGCCAGGTCCGCCTCGCCCCCCTCGACATGACAGACGGCGGTAAATTCCGCTGCGGCGCGTCTGTGTTCTTTGTTGCGGGCCAGCGCTTCCGCGTATTGATAATGGATCAGGTCAAGCACGGAGGTCGCCGCCGGGTCTTTCAGCAGGCCGTCGAAGACCGCGTAGGCCTCGTCCATCCTGTTGAGCGTCACCAGCGCCGACGCCCTCTCGAGTTTGAGGAGATAGCTTCTCGGATATTTAGAGCTGAGTTGTTCGAGCAGCGCGAGCGCGTCGTCATACCGCTTCTCGTTCCGGAAAATGGCCACCAGCAATATGCGGGCGTCGTCGGCCGTCGGGGAGTTATTTTCGATGATGGTTTGGAGCCTGCCGATCCCGCGTTTCTTGTTGCCTCGAACTCCCACCATTGACGCCATGAGTTTGTAGCCGAATGGCAGACCGCCTGCGATGTAATCGTAGACTCCGATCGACAGGTAAGCGTCATAATAATCCGGTTTGAGCTTCAGGACTTTTTCGTGAGCGTCCACGCACCGCGACCCGTTGCGCATCGCGCTGAAAAACTTGCGAGCGACCGAGGCCTCGTAACCCGCCATCACGCCATAATAGGCGCCGAGGAAATACTGCGCGTCCGCGTCGTTCTTGTTACGGGCGACGAGGGCCAGCGCCTTCGTCTTGGCCTGCGCCATCTTTTCGCGGAAAGCGCGGTCCACGTCCGCGTCTACGGCGTCGCCCTCGGAGCCTTCTTTGGCCTTATCGACGCCTGCATAAAAGCTCGACCCCGAGCCGTAGAGTCCGCTCTGTAACCGGCGGGTCTTGTTGAGATGCCCGAGCCAGAGGATGGTAGCCAGATAGAGGTCGCCGGCCGGGTGATGCGGCGCCAGCCTGCGTATCTCTTCAAATTTCGCCGTCGCGGTGGCGGAATCCAGGTTGTACAAGGCTTCGTGGCCTTCGCGCCGGAGTTCCATAATCTCGGGCGGCAATGCCCCGCCTGAGGCGGCGGCGTTCCGGCTATCGGCCACGGGCGGGCCGATTCTGGACGGCGTCGGCTGGAGCTGTCCGAAACCTACGGCGGATAGTAAGAAGGTCGCCACCGCGAGGACGACCACCAGTCGAACGATGTGAGATAGGGAATGGAGCATAACACCTCTGTCGAACTCAACGTGAGAGCAATAGTTGGTCGGGATAAATGTCGGACGTGATCGATGTCGGGAAGAGACGGTTAATCCGCGATTCCGGCGCTCGCAATTCGCGAATCATAGACGCCTTCGCGTCTCAGCTCTAATTCAATTTCTATGCCGGACGCGTCAGATGAGGAGTTCTGTGTGTCTCATTATCATGCTTTGAGCTGAGGTCAAGACATATTTATAAAGACGGGTCTCATAAATAATGTTGAGATGGAAGCAAAAAAGGCAAGAAGGTCAAAAAAGGCAGAAAGGTAGGAGGATGGATGATTTCTGAAATCTTCCACTAAGTTTCTTCGAAGGCGAGTTGACGCTCATTTTTTGCAGTGGGATCAGGCGGACGCTGAGGGGCGCGCCAGTTATCCATCATAGCGACCTGTTGAACGCAGGCGATGGTGCACATCTTGGCGCAAGGCTTTTCGGCGTAAAACTCACGTTTGATGTCTTCTCGGGTGTAGTTTTCAAGCGGAACGGCGGGAAAGCCGCGCTGTTGCGAACAGTAGTGAACTAATCCGTCTTCGCAAATGTACAAATATCGGGCGCCGGCGCGGCACCTCCAATCGTGCGGCCTGCCGTAGGCCAGATCATCTTGAAACCGGTTAAGGCGCGTCCAGCTCTTCTTGCCGAAACGCTTCAGCTCTTCGTATATCCGCGCCTCTTTCCCGCTCAAAGGTTTAAGCTGTCCCGTGCCGTCGTGAATGATGCCGAGCGAATTGCCGAATCCCAATTCGACCGCGCGGCGCGCCACGGTCAGCGCGTCCTCAGGATTTTTGATCCCGCCGCCTATCACCGAATTGATGCTTACGTGAAATTCGGCGTACTCGGACAAGTAGCGTAGATAGCGGTCGAGCACCTTCAGGCTCTTTTGCGAGACCTCATCGGGCGTGATGTTGTCAATGCTGATCTGTAAATATTCGAGTCCGGCGGCGTTGAGTTTCTCGATCCGTTCTCTGGTCATGTAATAGCCGTTGCTGATCAGCCCGGCGATCATCCCATGCGAGCGAATGTGCGCGAAGATTTCGTAAATCTGAGGGTGCAGCATCGGCTCGCCGCCGCTAATCGTGATGATAGACGTGCCCAGACCGGCCAACAGATCAATCCGGCGCTTGACTGTTTCAAGCGGCACAGGGTCCGAGGTCTTGTCGTATTCATTGCAGTATTGGCAAGACAGGTTGCAGCGCCGCATCGGGACCAGGTGCGCCAGAATCGGATGTTTTGTAGAAAGCAACCCCCGCGATATGAGTCTAGCTTCGCGGAGGATCGTAGTAATTTTCTTCATGAAGAATCTATTGTTAATGAACCATACATTTAGCACGCCAAGATCTGGACTTAGGCGACGAATCAGTACCGCGAGCGGTAGC
>DATEMG010000358.1:0-10011 GCA_035275805.1 Blastocatellia bacterium | reverse complement strand
GCTACCGCTCGCGGTACTGATTCGTCGTCTCAATAGTGTTTGATAACTTACAGCATTTTCGACATTGGTATTCAGGGGCCGCTTGCTTACGCGCGCGGTACAGTACCGCGACCGTGAGGGAGCGGCTGAACACGCATGCCGAAATTGCTTTAAGTTAGCTAAGAAGTGAGTCTTTCAACCATTTCTCCCAAAGGAACCCAGCAATGATCATAAGAAAGATCCTGATGAGCCTTCGCCTTTTTGTGGTCCTCGCGGCAATCACGCTTTTCGTCGCCTGGATCACTCATCCGACTTGCGCCTGCGGGCCGAAGCGAAGCCCACTGGAAAGAATTCTGGAGAGAATCGGCGCCGCGGCGCCCGTAACTACGACAGCCGCGGCGCAGCGCAAATCCCGCCTGCTCTTCGTCACGCAGTCCAAAGGCTTCCGCCATCAAGTGCTGCACCAGGCTGAAGAAATCATGCAACAGCTCGGCTCGAAGAACAGCTTTGACGTGACGATCACTCAGATGGCCGAAAACGAGCTGACGCCGGAGAAACTGAAAAATCTGGATGTGATCATCTTCTACACAACCGGCGAATTGCCTCTCTCCGACGAGCAGAAGAAAGCTTTCCTCGATTGGATCAGGTCGGGCAAGTTCTTTCTGGGGCTTCACAGCGCGACCGACACGTTTTACAAATGGCCTGAATACGGCGAGATGATTGGCGGCTATTTCAACAAGCACCCCTGGACGCAAGACACCGAGGTGACCCTCAAAACCGATGACCGCGCACATCCGGTCACGCGCCACCTGCCTGAAGGATGGTCAATGAAGGAAGAGATTTATCAGATCAAAGACTTCATCGGTCGAGACAAAGCCCACGTACTGGTCAGCCTTGATCAGACCAAGACCGATATGACCAAGCCCGGCGTCGAAGCGAAAGACTTCCCTCTCGTCTGGTGGCGCGATTACGGCAAAGGCAAAGTGATGTATAACGCGATGGGCCACCGCCCGGACGTGTGGACGTCCGAGTGGTATCAGACGATGATCGTCAGCTCGATCAAGTGGGGGACTGGGCAAATGAAGTGAGTAACGATGGGCTTCCTTGATATAACCAGAATCAACCACGAAGAAACGAAGAGCGCGAAGAGAAGACCAAAAAACTTCGCGCTCTTCATTTCTTCGTAGTTGATTAATGCGAGAGTCCTCAAGCCAGAATCGCCTTGACCACATTGCCATGCACATCGGTCAGTCGGAAATCGCGCCCGCCGTGCCTGAAAGTCAGCCTGGTGTGATCGAGTCCGAGCATATGCAGGATCGTAGCGTGGAAGTCGTGGACATGGCATTCGTTCTCGACCACTTTCATTCCGTAATCATCGGTCTTGCCATAAGCCATTCCGCCCTTGACGCCGCCACCAGCCAGCCAGGAAGAGAACGCGTTGGCGAAATGGCCGCGCCCGTAATCGCCCTCGGACGTGGGCGTGCGTCCAAATTCAGTAGTCCACACGACAAGGGTCTGGTCGAACAAGCCGCGCGACTTCAGGTCGCGGATCAAACCGGCAATGGGCTTGTCAATGTTGCGCGCCAGCGGCTCGTGCGTCTTCATATCGCCGTGGGCGTCCCAGTTCTTCGACGCGCCGACATCTATCAGTTCAATAAATCGTACGCCGCGTTCGACCATACGGCGGGCGACTATGGCCTGCCATCCGAAGCCGGTGGTCTGCCCGCGCTCTAAGCCGTAAAGCTTCAACGTGGCGTCAGTTTCTTTCGATAGGTCTAAAACTTCCGGCATCGCCTGCTGCATGCCGAATGCAGTCTCGTAAGACTTGATGCGGGCCTCTAGCTGAGGGTCGGTCTCGCGCGTCCGCAAATGGCGGCGGTTGAAGCGTTCGAGCAGGCTCAGTTCGGCCTCCTGAATTTTCGGCGAGGGCGAGCGGCGGTTGAGGTTCGGCACAGGCTCTTCCCCCGCGACGACGCGCGTGCCCTGATGCTCGGCTGGCAAAAAGTCGGAGTCCCAGGCCTGAGCGCCGGTGTAAGGCAGTAGCGGCGCGAGCGCCACGAACGACGGCAGGTTCTGGTTTTCGGTCCCGAGTCCGTAGCTCACCCACGACCCGATGCTCGGACGTTTGAACGTGACCGAGCCGGTGTGGATGCCGAGCGTCGCCTGGAAATGGTCGCTGTGATCGTTGCGCATCGAATTGATCACGCAAACGTCGTCAATCACCTCGCCGATGTGCGGGAAGAGGTCGCTCACATAGACGCCGCTCTTGCCGCGCGGTTTGAACTCCCAGACCGGCATGCCGAGTTTGCGTCTGCCCTGATACAAACGGCCGTTCTTCGCGTCGTCGATCAGCTTAGGCTTGTAATCGAAGGAATCCACATGCGAACAGCCGCCGGGCAGATAGATGAAGATTACATTTTTGACCTTCGCCGGAAAATGCGGCTGCTTCGGCGCGAGCGGGTTGTCGGTCCCTAACTCGGCGGCGCGGCCTTCCGCAGCCAGCAGTTGCGAGATAACGGCGGGCATCAGGATCGAGCCGCTGAAGAGCGAGCGAACCATTTGGCGGCGTGAACAGTTTGAATGAGTCTTATCCATTTGCTTCTCCATCCGATTGGTTAATAGAACGCAGATGACGCTGATGCGGCGGATTTACGCGGATCAAATCTCGTTCAGCGCCTTCCGGCTATTACTGAATACCTTTCGCTTGAATTCAGGTTTATGGCCAAAATTTAGAAGCATGCCGACCTCAATTTCTGTTGCTTTCAAGTAATTCTGCAACTGATTTATGTTCGCTTGCACGATCGTTTCCGTTGCTTTCAACTCAAGGATGACCTTATTTTCCACTACCAAATCAGCAAAATAATCTCCGACAACGTGCTGACCATAATAAACTTTGAGTGGAACCTGACGATCGACCTGGAGTCCCATTTGCCGCAACTCTATGGCCAAAGCGCTTTCATACACTTTCTCAAGAAAGCCATAGCCAAGAGTGTTATAAACTTTGTAGAAGGCCTTCAATATCTGATCAGTAATCTCCCTATGCAACAACTCGTCCGATTTATCTTTCATATTCATAGTTGATTCTCCTTTGAAAGAAAAATCCGTGACGATCCGCCGCATCCGCGTCATCCGCGTTCTATTGCGTCATTAATCCACGTACAAAAACTCATTACTGCTCATCACCACGCGCAGGTAACTGGCCAGCGCCTTCTGATTCAACTGCTCGACCGGCGCGCCGCCCGCCTGCAATTCCAGGCGCGTCCGGCGCAAAAACTGCTGCGCCTCGCGAATCTCTTCGAGTCTGGGGGCGCGCCCGTAAGCCAGCCGGAAGGCGTAATCGATCCGCCCTTGAAGCGTATCGTAAGCCATTCCGACACGAACGGCGTAGCGCTCCGACTGATCATGCATAAACGGACTGTTCATCAGGAAGAGCGCCTGCACGGGCGTGACGCTCTGCGCGCGACCGTCGGTCGTGGCGTTGGAGTCGGCGCCGTCGAAGACCTCGAAGAACGGATGCTTCTTCAATCGTTGCTGCATCACGTAGACGCTGCGGCGGTTGGTGTCGTAGACGGCGAAGAACTGCTCGTGCTGCGAGAAGCGCCAGGTCGGTTCGGGCGGGAACGGGTGTTCGGCGCCCATCGTGCGGTCGAGCGCGCCGCTCACAGCGAGAACCGAGTCGCGGATCTCCTCCGCTTCGAGTCTCCGGCGGTTGAACCGCCACAAGTAGTCGTTGTTCACGTCAATAGTGGAGTTTCGCCCCTTCGCGACAGCGCCGCCGCCGATCCGGTAGACGTGCGACAGCATGATAATCCTGTGCATCTTCTTGATCGACCACCCGCCTTCGATGAAGCGCGAGGCGAGCCAGTCGAGCAATTCGGGGTGAGTCGGCGCCTGGCCTCTAGCTCCCAAATCATTCGGCGTTTGCACGATCCCCTTGCCGAAGTGATAGGCCCAGATGCGGTTTACCACGACGCGGGCGGTCAACGGGTTCTTCGCGTCGGCGATCCAATGGGCCAGGAATTCGCGCCCACTCCCACGATGATCCTTCGGAATCTGCTGTCCGCCGAGAATCGTCAAAAAGCCGCGCGGGACCTCATCGCCCAGACTTTTCGGATCGCCCTTGCGATGGATGCGCGCGTTGGCGGGCAATCCCTCGATGACCGCGTAGGCTCTTGGGGTATTGACGTAGCGCTTGTGCAATTCCGCCTGGCGCGAGTTGACGCGAGTCCATTCGGCCTCGACCTCATCGGGCATTCGCTTGGAGGTTTGCGCCTTCTGGTTGTTGGCGAGGTCGCGGTCGAAATCGGCGGGCAGGCTCTCGTTTTGCTTCTGCGTCCCGTTTTTTTCCTCGGCGCCGGTCTCGTTGTCGCGTTTCGTATCAGACGGTTTAGTCTCCTTGCTCGCCGGGGCGGTCGTTTCGGCCTTCGCCGCCGCCTCGTCTTTCATCTTTTTATTTCGGGCCGCGGCGCCGCGTTCACCCTTCAACCGTTCGATCGCGTCGTCAATCTCGCTCAGCTCCTTCTGCCGCCTATTGAAATTTTCGGCATCCTTGCCGCCGACGAGCGAAACCATTTCCGCCGCGTGAGGATAGATTTCGGCGCCGGGGAAGGAATAGCGAATGCTGTTGAACATGCCGTAGAACGCGTAATAATCGCGCTGCGGGATCGGGTCGAATTTGTGATCGTGACAGCGCGCGCAACTCACGCTCAGGCCCAGAAAAGCCTTGCCGAGGTTGTCAATCGTGTCGTCGATCGTCAGGTTCATCTCTTTGTTGCGCGAACCGAATCGGCGCGACATCGCCAGGTAGCCAGTGGCGATGATTTTCTCCTGATGCGATTTTTCGATCTCGGCGGCCGTCGTTTTTTTCGCGCCAGGAACGTCTCTCTCATCGGACGCCCCGCCCTCGGCGCGCCGCGCGTCGTGTCTCGCCAGAATGTCGCCCGCGATCTGTTCGCGGACGAATTGGTCGTAGGGCTTGTCTTTGTTGAACGATTCGATCACATAGTTGCGGTAGCGGTAGGCCGCGATCACTGGATAATCCGAATTGTCGCCTGCTGTGTCCGCATACCGCACGACATCGAGCCAATGCCTGCCCCATTTTTCGCCATAAGCCTGACTGCCGAGCAAACGGTCAACGACCTTTTCGAAGGCGTTCGGCGACGCGTCCTTTATAAACGCCTCGACCTCGTCGGGCGCCGGCGGCAAGCCGGTCAAATCGAAACTCGCGCGTCGAATCAGCGCGCGTTTATCGGCGTCGGCGACAGGCTTCAATCCCTTCTCTTCGAGTTTGGCCAGGATGAACCGATCAATCGGCGAATTGACCCAGGCTGCGTTTTTAACTTTCGGAGGCTGACGGTCTTCGAGCGGCTTGAACGACCAAAACTTTCTCGCCTCGTCAAAATTGTACGAAGGATAGTTCGACGCGGCTGTCGGCGCCGAACCGCGCGGGGCGGGCGCGCCCATCTTCACCCAGGCTTCGAAATCCTTGATCACCTGGTCTGGCAGTTTGCCGCCCATCGGCATCTGCAATTTGGCGTCGGTGTGGCGGATGGCCTTTATAAGCAGGCTCTTTTCGGGATCGCCCGGAACGACGGCGGGCTGTCCCGACGCGCCGCCTTTGAGCATCGCTTCGATCGAATCGAGCAGCAACCCGCCCTGCGGCCTCTTGCTCTTCTCGCTGTGACAGGCGTAGCAATTCTCGGCGAGCGCGGGCCTGACCCTCTTCTCGAAAAATTCCAGGCCTTCGCGGGACGGTTCCTGGGCGGGGGGCGCAGTTTGCGCCTGACGCTGCGACGACGCCAGGAAGATTCCGCCTACGACCAGGATGATGAAAAATTTGATGACGGCTCTTTTCGACATCAGTGCGCCTCCTGCCGATTCGATCGTCGAGATGTATGGGTGAATTGAATTATTGAGTCGCGATTATACTTCAGGTCTAACCAATTACACAGACGCGGACGAACGAGGCGCCGTTACATAAGAAATAGAGAGCCCGGTACCGCAGTAAATCGCGAAATCAGACAAAGAAGAGCATTTGTCATTGTTCAATGTTCATTTGTCATTTGTCATTTCCCGGAAATCGCCCGGTGTTCATCGGGTATTAATCGACTGCTGCGGCAGGCGATGACAAATGACAAATGAACGATGAACAATGAACAATGAACAATGGGTGTCTCCGTTCATTTCGTGATTTACTGACGGTACCGGGCTCCAACCTACGGCCAGACCTCTTTCGCCACCAGCCATGGGTGGATCTCGACAATCAGCCTTCCGGCTTTGACCGCCGGATCGGCTTCAGCCCAGGCCTTCGCCTCTTCGGCCGATTCCGTGTTGAAGACGAAAATTCCGCGCAGTTCGCCGTCCTTCATAAAGGGGCCGGCCGTGAGCATCTTTCCTTCGTCCATCATTCGGCGGATGTTCCAGAGGTGGTCGAGTTGAATCTTCTGAGTCTCCGCGGCGGGCTGCGCTGCCTGCGGCCCGCGCCTGAGGATGGCGAGATGATATTTCTTCATCGTCCATTTCATATCAGGATTCTTTTTGAACTCATCCATCGCTCTAACTCCGATGCCTTTCGACCCGAACCATGGCAGGATTTCGAGTTTCAACCTCTCCGCCTTGATCGCGGGGTCTTCGGCGGCCAAAGCCTTTGCTTCATCAATCGAGGCGGCGCGGAAGAGGAAGATTCCGCGCAGTTCGCCGTTGTCCAGAATCGGCCCGGCGGCAAAGAGCTTGCCGGCCTGCGCCATCTTGTTGATGTTGGCCATGTGGCCTTCTTGAATCTTCTGAATCTCAGGGGTGTTCTCGGCCGTCCACTTCGGCCCCCGCGTCAACATTCCGAATTGATACTGCTCGTTGTCGAACCGGGGCGGATTGGTTTCGGCCTTCGTCGAAGTTGTTGATTGAGCCTGAGCGACCTGCGCTATTGCCATCACGCAGACTGCCAAGAAAAGAACCTCTTTCGATTTCATACTCTCCTCGCCCTTCTTCTGATAAGCGGGGCGCGCCCGAATGTGAGCGGCGCCCCGCATAATTCCGCCAATCAGGCTTTGGCTTCTTTATACAACCATGCTCCGGCGATGGCGCCGAGGGAGTATTCAACCATCCCCCAGACGCCCCCGATCAGAAGCAGCTTCATCGAAAACAATCCCAATGAGCCGTAGATCACCCCGGTGTAAACGTTGGCGAAAAACCACGCAATCAACCCGGCGTAGATCGCCGTCTTCACTCCCTGGCCAAATTGCGTTCTGATCGCCGCGTACAGAAAGGTAATGACTACGCCCACGACGAAAGTCGCCACAACAGCCTTGGCGATGAAATCGTTCCCCGGCTGTGGGAGACCTAGCCTGGCAAAATCCGCTCTCATGTCGTCGCCCAACACTACTTCGTTGAGCAGGAATTCGCCGATGTTCAACACTACACCTGCTATTAACCCGCCTAGCAGGACACGTCCTATGTTGATTTTCTTCATGTCTGCCTCCTTGAGGTTAGAGGTACTGCTGGTTTGGCTTGTAAGCCGCCGGAATTGTTCGGTTGGGATATGCTCAGTTCCGAGCGGCCGTTGATAGACGGCAATCTGGCCCTGATGGCGTGTCTCACAGGCCAGCGCAGGTTGAAGCATAGCCCTTTTCGCATCCAGTTGGCCAACAAATTCGGTCAGAAGTTGATCGAGCGGTTTCAAGCGTTGCTCGCCGCCTCAAGCCGCTTCGACAGAAACCGCCGCTCGGGCTCCGAGCAAGGGTGGTTCAACGCCTGGCGATAAAAATCGGCGGCTTTGGTCGCATCGCCCATTTCGCTCCACAATTCGCCGAGCGTCGCGGGCAGCAGGTAGTAATGTTGCAGAGCTGGGTGGCGACAGATGTCTTCGATCGCGCGGATGCCGGCTTCGGGGCCTTTCCATTTGGCGACCGCGACCGCGCGGTTCAACGCCACGACCGGGGACGGATTCAACGCGACGAGCAGGTCATAGAGTCGCACGATCTCGGCCCAATCGGTCAACTCGTATCTCGACGCCGCGGCGTGGCAAGCCGCAATCGCTGCCTGCAAGTGGTACTCGGTAAATTCGTCGCCTTCGGCCGCGGCTTCGAGATGTTTAAATGCCAGGTAAATCATCCGCCGGTCCCACAGAGAGCGATCCTGCTCGGAAAGCAGGGCCAATTCACCCCCTTCGCCCATGCGCGCGGGCAATCGGGCCGCCTGAAACATCATCAGCGCCAGCAGAGCCTGGCATTTCGGACGATTAGTCGCCCGGCGCCGGACGAGCAGCGAACACAACCTGATCGCTTCTTGAGCCAGGTCGGCGCGAACCAGGTTCTCTCCCGCATGCGCCGTGTAGCCCTCGTTGAAGAGCAGGTACAAGACTTCGAGAACCGAATCGAGCCGCGTCGACATTTCGGCTTCGCCAGGCAGATCGAAAGTCACGCCCTCGTCACGGATCAGACGTTTGGCGCGAACCAGGCGCTGCGCGACGGTCGGCTCTTTGGCCAGAAACGCCCGCGCGATCTCGCTCACACCGAAGCCTCCGACCGTCTTGAGAGTCAACGCCACGCGGCCTTCGCGCGGGATCGCCGGATGACAGGCCATGAAGATCATGCCGAGCGTGTCATCAATCAGTTCGGCGCTCCGCTCCGTCTCGATCCTGCGGTTAGCGAACTCTTCCTGCGCGGCGAAGGCGCGGACGATCTCGTCGGACTTCTCCCGCAGCGAAGCCTCGCGCCGCAGCAGATCGAGCGCGCGATTCTTCGCCACCTGGACAAGCCACGCCAGCGGATTTTCGGGAACGCCTCGATACGGCCATTGCTGCAGGGCTTTGATTAAAGCCTCCTGCACGACCTCTTCGGCCAGATCGATGTGGCGCGGCCCGAAGATGCGCGTCAGAGTGGCGATCATCCGCCCGGCCTGATGGCGGAACAAATGATCCACCAGCGCATGCGCTCCGTTGTCCATATTTCTCTGTCCCACATTCTTCTGATTTCTCAGCCAGAAAACGCTGACAGGTCTTCGACCTCGCGGACCTCGACGCGGCTGCCGAATTCCAGACTCGGGCAAGTGGAGGCCAGTTTGACGGCTTCCTCGTAATTAGCCGCTGTGATAATCCAATAACCTCCGATGATCTCTTTGGTCTCGGCGTAAGGGCCGTCGGTAACAATCTGATTCGCGCCGACCCCGGTGATGTTCTTTCCAGGATCTTCACGCAGCTTGTTCAAACTGACCAGGTGGCCCGATTTCCTCAAACCCTCGGCCCAGTCGTTGTATTTTTGAATAATGCCCTGAATGATTTCAGGAGTGATCTCAAAACCTTCGGGAATCTCCATCGAATCCTGAGAGATGAGCATAAACTGCGGCATCTGTTTTTTCTCCTTCATGCTATTGGTGTGGTTGACGGCCGACGGCCGTCAGTCGAAGCAGGAAACGTGGGGGGCGTATTCTACTCCCTGCCCCGTTTCCCACCTAATAGACGGACGAGATTCAGGAAAATCGACAGGAGGCAAAAAAAATAATGCGATTGACACGGAACCTTGTAAATGTAGCCCCGTTCAAACGAATGGCAATCAACCCGTGAGGGAAGATGGCGACTGCTAGCCTCGGAGTGGTCGGGAGCTACAGTGGATGATAGGGGAAACAGATGTGAACTACTGGAAAACGTCGTCAAAATTGACAGGTCAAAGATGCTGATAGACTTGAACCAAAAGGTAAGTGGTATGGCAGAGGAATTCATACCTCAGCTTTCGCAGACAATGACTCCACCGGCGAACAGATGGTCCTACATGTACGAGTGGAAGCGCTTGCCGCGCAAGGAGAAGTTGAAAATAGGCTCAGTTGTCTGTAAACTAAGTTTTCTTGTGTTTAGCGGTTTTTTTCTGGCGATATCCAGTTTAACTACAAACGTCGGGAGACAGCGTTTAGAGTCCCGGCTTTAGCCTAATGAGGTTAAGTTTGTCTCCCAAGCCATAGGCATAAGCGTGTCTATGAGATAGAAGAGAAACATGGTTAAAAAAAGAACTGCGAATTGTTCAACACGTGAAACGAACCTTG
>DATEMG010000357.1:0-6645 GCA_035275805.1 Blastocatellia bacterium | reverse complement strand
CCTCAACGCGCGCGCCGGATTCCGCGTAACCCGCTGCGATCGCGGCCTTTGTGCCGTTGCCGCCGTTCTTGATCACCTCGGCGACAAAACGCTCGCGCCTGGGAGTGAGTTTCTTCTTCGCCTTCCGTGCCGCAGGGGCATTCCTGGCTGGAGCCTTCTTCTTGGCCGGCTTGGTTTTCTTGGGGGTTTTAGCCACGGCGCTTATTCAACGTCCTCTCGCTATTTCCCAGATGAAAATGCCTGCAAAATTTGCAGCGATACACGTCCAGAAAGCGGCCTTCAATCTTGATCGAGCTCCGCTTGGCGCGGAATCGCTTGATCTCGGCCTGGGCCTGGTCGTAAGAACGAAAACAACTCTTACCGCTCCGGCATCCGCAGTTGTACTTGGGGGAATCCATTCAAAGAAAAGCGTTGACCCAGAAAACCCTGGGGGGTATAACTCAAGCTAGCTAATAAATCGCCCTACTCGCCCCAAATCCCCGCCCCGACGCGCAAGTCTTCCGCTACACGCCATAACCCTGCAAACGACAAGGGAAATCCCCCATGACAGAAGAGACTCGCAAGGCCATAGACTGCATTTCCGAAGGCAAATCTATCGAATGCATAGCCGAGACCTACCGCTCGGAAATACGTGAAGCGCTCGTCCGTTTCGCGCTTGCTTGCATAGACATCAACGACAGGGTCCGATTGCGGACCGCGCTCGCAGAGATTAATAGGCTGGACAAAAAGCATAGCGATGGGCTGTCGGTCGAATCACCCGACGAACTCGCCTAAGCTGCCCCGGATCGGGGCGAGCGATCTAAATAGCCTCGCCTAACATTTCCGGCCTGAGCGCCCTCAAAATCTCGGACTTATGTCCCGCCGGAATCCAGCGGAATTCGTTCGCGCCCTTCGTATGCCTGAACGTCCGCCACAAGAGCGCCTCGTTCTGCCGATCGCGCTCGCGCTCAAAGAGCACGCGCTCCTGGCGGTCGCTCCGGGACTCGGTCAGATAGGCGGCCGACATTACCTCGATCTGAAAAAGCCAGATCAGGAACCAGGAAGCCGTCACGCAAGGCATGTGGACGATCGGGGCCACCCAAAGCTGTCCGCCGCGAATCCACGCGACGACGCCGCGGCGCGTACGCGCGGTCTTATAGCCGGTCGACTCGATCCAGCCGTTGGTCAGGAGTTCGTCCCGCTCGGATGCGGAAAGCTCGGAAGACTCGCCGCGGCCGAGCTCGAGTGTGTAGCGCTGTGAACGTCGAGACATAGAAAAAGCGCAAGCAGACACACGAGCACCATCGTTTGTCTGCTTGCGCTACGAGCCTCTCACGAGGCGAGCACGAGTAAATTGTGGATTCGACCCCGGTGGTGATCGCGCCGCGCGCGCCGTGTGCCCCGTTCCAGCCAGCGCGGGCGCCAGGGCCGAATGTCAGATCAAGATTCCTTCCGCCGGCGGAGGCGCAATATTGCGGCCCGGATAAGGTTGAAGAATGGCCGGGCGACCGGGCGGAGGTACTTGAATAAAGCCACGCCGGCCTCTGCCGCCTCTTTCAGCGCCTGTCCTGGGGCGACCTGGTCGTCCTTCGCATCATGCGGCCAGTTTCGGTTCAGATACCGGCGCACGAAGTGCTGCGCGATGACAGCGCCGCAACCAAGCGCGATCGTAATCAGGCCCTGCGCCACATATGCGGCCAGTGGATGGAGCGCAAGCCAGGCTCCTATTGGAGTAGCGGTGATCCAGGCGGATACAGCCGCCATAGCCGCAATCGGGTATTCGCTTCGGTCGATCATCCTCAGTCTCAACTGCATTTCCGCACCTTTGCGGGGGAGTAATTAAATCCGGGACTGATCTTCAGCAGTTTCAATCACGAAGGCCGGCTCAAAAGCGGACCCCGACGCCGGCGCCGAAACGCTGCGTCGCGGGACTGCCGAAGCCTTCCGTCCGAATCCAGTCGACCACCACCGGACGAATGAACACATGGCCCAGGTTTACGTCCACGCCGACGCCGTAGGCGCGAGTGAACACCCGGTCGCTGTTGTAAGTGGTCTGGAACCCGAAGAGCGCCCTGCCGAAGGGCGAGACGACTCCTTTGAACAAGTCCACGGACAACTGCGGGCCGAAGCTATAGGTGTCAATCGGAAGGTCGGCGCCGACGGCGTTCCGGTTGTACTGGAAGACGCCGCCCAGGCGGATGCCACTTTTCTTAAAAATCCGCGCGTCGAGCTCGGCCGTCAGCCCTTGCTCGTACTCTGTTGAAAACAGGGACTCGAATGAGTATTCGGTATTGGTGAAGCCGGCGCTCAGTTTTACCTTGTCCGGCGCGGCCTCCTGCGCGGAGGGGCCGGCGACGAAGGCGAGAAGGAGGGTTGTGAGACTTGCGATTCTGATCAAATTTCTGATTTTCATAAGTGTGTAGTTTGTGTGACCTCAAAATAGAAAAGCGCCGAGAGCGTAACGATCGCTTGATCGTTAAAGGCGCTCTCGGCGCTCTATGCTTGACTGGGCCTCTAGGGCCTCGGAAGCGTTGTAAGTAAAATTGCTGGGCCTCTAGGGCCTCTATGACCGCTGGGCCTCTAGGGCCTCGGGGTCGTTATAAATCGGCGTCCGACCGGCGGTTCTGGCGCCAAAAAGGTCAGGCGACGCCGGGAGTATAGCCATCGCCCGGCAAAATGACAACATAAATTGCGCGGTCAGGTAGCTTGTCACTTTCGACGCGAGTAAACACCGTCTTCAAATGACACTTAAAGCACCAGAGCCGGACCTGGCCGGAAATTATCTCTCCAACAATTCCGCCGCACTTCGGACAGAGCAGCGGTACGAATTTGTCTTCTTCGGGCTGTTGACGTGAGGGAGTCAAATTGGTCGCCATTCAACCTCGTTTACTTACATCTTTGATTCAGGTAATTCCCACTCGGCGCCGCGCTCTTCGGCGCTTGCGGCGTCCGCGAGCGCTTCGATGCGAGACTGCGCCACAGCGGTCCTCTCCCACCAGAGCGCCCGCTCCCGTAGTTCGCCGACCTCCTCGCCCTCGCGGCGCCCTTCACGATAACTGCGACGCTGGAAGGAGTCGAGCGTGATCGCCGCCACGACCACCGCCAGGAGAATCAGAATCGTGAATGTCACGGGGTCCAATGTAATCATGCGGCTTTCCTCCGTTCCTTCGCCTCCGAGATCAGATACGAGGCCGGCTTCCCGACCACTCGCGCGACCTCGTCGGCCGTGATGTAACGCGAGCGCATCGAGCCGCTCGACAGATCAAAAAACGTGGCGAACCGTTTCAGTCCGCCGCTCACCAGTCTCAACAAGTAATCGGTCGCGAGCGAGGCGACCATCTGATTGACGGCAAGGCTTTGGGCGTTGGCCATCTGGATCTCCGCGCAGGAGAGCTTCGACGCCAGCAATTCCTCCGGCCTCGGATCAAGCAAGTCAGGCGCCACCAAACTCGGAGCCGGCAGCCTTTTGCAAATTTTGCAAGACGGCGTGAAGGCGCCTTCCAATTGGCCTGGATGCGTATGCGATCCGACAATGACCTGCCCGGACGATTCGTCGTTTCCGCAGTCAAGCCACCAGGCGTGGGCGCCATCTCTGGGGGCACCGCCTATAACTTTCGAGATCTCGCCCCGCGCCGCGGCGTTGTCCACGCAGCCGATCAGGATCATGAGGGCGTTGCGGTGGTGATAGAAATCCGCCGCCCTGAACTTCTTCGGGACGGCGGAGATCTCCACGCCCCAGGCGGCCGAGTACCGCCCGGCGAGCGTGACGGCCTTGTTGCGATTCAATTCGGCGTCACAAAAGTGTTGCCGCGGGATGTTCTTCGGCTCGACGTGGTCGTGGTCGCAGAAGGTGACCTCAACCTCTCTGCCCTGGTCGCGCTGGAGCCTGGCGATCCGCGCAACCGAAGGCGCGAGCCAGCTCCCGGTCCCGCCACAGCCGACGAGTACGAGACGAATGCGGTCCCAGACGGGCAGCATCAGCGTCGCCGCCCGGGCGTAGGAGAGGTCGATCGGTTGGGATTTTTTCGGGATACTATTCCGTGTTTTTGCCATCGATTTGACTCCTCAATCCTCCTCCGGATCTGGGACGCAGTCGCTGAGCCCTTCCGGCAGCTCCAGCGCCCACGACGCCGGAATCTCCCAGAAGCCCGCGCCGTATACGCCGACGCGCAGCCGGATCTCCGGCTCTTCGGGCAAATTCCCTATCACGCCGTAGAGACGAAACCCCGTTTCGTCCTTGTCGTCCGTCCGGGAAAATCGCGCCGGCATTGAATGATGCGAATGGATTTCAATAATCACGCGCTCGTACACGTCCGCCTGCCCGTCGTGCGGGCGGCAGCTTGCGGCGCGGCGTTCCTGCGCCGGCTCTTCGAGCAGCCAGCCGTTGTCGTAGGGATTCAACTCGCTATGGCGCAGCCAGAAGAGGGTTTCCAGCGAGCTTTCGGCGTAGTGGCGAGAGATCTGAAGAATTCGCCCGACCAGGCTCTCCGGGACATGAGGCAGATCAAAATCGAAAAGCGAACCCGCCCGCTCGAGTCCTCGAACCTCCGCGCGGGCGATCGGGAAGCAGGCGACGATCTCGTCGCGCTCCGCCGCCAGGTAAAGTCCGTCCCTCGCCATGATGTAATCGAACATCGCGCCGAGCGGCTGGCAATGAACATCATTCTTGCGATTCCAGTGATAACCGATCAAGCCCTGCGGCTTCATCGCATGAGTGACTATCGACATCAGCTTTCCACCCTTTCATGTTTTACGAGGTATGCCTTCGCCTGGCGCCCGCATTCCGCGTCGCACCACACGTTATGCACGGACACCGGGAGGCCTCGCCTGGCGCCGATCCCGCGCGCGAGGTCCGCCTTCGTCGGGTGGCCCTGCAGCAACACGATCTCAATCCGGCCGAGGCGCGCGACGGCCGCCGCGCTGCGCCTCGCCACGTTCGCCGGCAGGTTCCTGATCCTGAAGCCCTTGAACACGCGGCCGAGCGCGATCTGAGAGTCTGAATAAACCTTGCCCGACCAGCCGTCCGGCATCGCCTCAAGCGCGAGCGTGAGCGCGATCTGCTCCATGTGGTTGTTCGTAATCTCGCGCGTATCAGTCGCCGGGACGACGCCTCCGCGCTCGATCACGCGGTTACCTTTCTCGTCCACCGCGCACCAGGCCCACGTCCCGCCGATAGTTGACGGATTTTTGAGGATGCAGCCGCCGTCGGCGTATAGGGCGACGATCGGCGACGATGTTTCTATCACTCCCATGAGCTCTCCCCCCTCCTCGACATCCGCTCGACCACCGCCTCAAGCGTGGGCTTCGGAAACAACCTGCTTGAGAGCGGCGTCAATGTCTCCTCCGGAAACCGCTCCGCCCTCTTTCTCGCCAGTTCGGCCATGCGCCTGTTCGCGCTCACGTCGTGGTCTCCCGAAAACGGCGCCTCCCAGAACAGCTTCCACATCTGGTCGAAGCCCGTCGCCACGTCCTGATGCGGATTCGAGCCCCAGCAGATCAGGCCGATCCCGTTGACGTTCGCGCACGGCGCCTCGAACAAGAGCCCCTTCGCGTCGAAGCGCTCCCCCTTCATCGCCCAGATGTAATAGGCCTTCCCGATCCCGAAGAAGACGAGCGCCGGCATCGGCGTCCGGACCTGGCGCTTTCTGTCGGGCAGCCAGGCGGAATACACAGCCGGCGCATGCCAGCGGAGCATCCAGGCGCCCTTGGAGCAGACGCCCCATCGGCGGACGCCTTCGGGAATCCAGCCCGAGTCTATCGGCTCCGCGGCGAAGGCCTGCCGCAGCGCGGCCGGCGAGACGTATTTCTGCGCGACCTCGCCGTCCTCGCCGTGAGCGCATAGCAGAAACTCGTCCTGCAGGACCAGGATCGCGGCCTGCGGCTTGATCCCGACGGGAATGATCAGTTCACTACGTTTACTCATAGAACTCCTCCTAAGGTTTCGACGAGCGGACGCGAGAGCATCGCCACGCGAACGCGGATGCGCTCTTGCTCTTCCTTCTCAGAAATCTGAGCGCCCCGCAGCAGCCGCTTGACGCGTTCGACTTTGTTCGCGGAATCGCACCAGATGAAAAATTCCTTGATCCCCTTATTGAGAAACTTGGCCTCGGCGTATTCCCTGGCGAGATAGCGCATCTGATCCTCGCCCCATTCGGGCATCTCGCTCATGGCGTATTCCTCCTCGCTCACGTCGAGCCAGCAGTTGTTCGTATTGCCGAGGATAGCGTCGGCGACGAGGCCGAGGCGCGCGATCATCCCCTTCTCGCTCCGGCAGAGGCGGTGAAGGCGCGGAAGTCGAAATTTGTATCCGACGGGAAGACGGAAATCGACGTCGGGAAGGAGTGGCTCATGCTGGAGGGCCGAGACGACGAGCTTCTCGACAATGTGCAGGTCGTCCGGATCGCAAAACTGGCCGCGATTGGCCCAGAGCCAGTTATCGATCATGCAGAGCTGCATGTGGCAGAGACAATAATCCGGCTCCTCGTAAGCCATGTCACTTTCGGAAAACTCGTGGACCGGAAAGAGCCGCGCGTCCACCAATCGCGCGAAGCGGTCGTAGAAGCCCATAAGCTTCCAGCCGTCGCTGTAATCCGGCGCGTCCTTCGCAAGCTCTTCCGGGAAGAACTTCTGGTATAGCTCCGCGATATGGCTCCCGTTCTTGATCAT
>DATEMG010000356.1:0-7107 GCA_035275805.1 Blastocatellia bacterium | reverse complement strand
TGGAGCAGAATTGAACTTACAACCGCCAATCCTATCAGAGCCCCTATCATGTTGGCATAGCGTTTGGTGAGTAGCTGAAATATCTGTGTCATATATCCCTCAGTTAGGTTTCTGGGCAACTATTGTTGTGTTGTGGGACGCTGTAGAGCTAAGTGAAACGAAGAATCTGATGTCAAATATAGGTTTGATTGCTTATTCAACTACTATACACAAAAGATGGGTGGCGGGAAATGGAAGCCGTCATTTTCCGTAAGGAATTTTGCAAGGACATCACACAGCGGCGAGCTTATGCCTCCAGTAACAAACCGCGCAACTACGCAATGAAAAATGAACATTGTGCGATGAACAATGTTCTGATGCTACACCTCAAATTTTTTCCACATCTGCTTATATCAAAACCACGGTGTTATAAGCTATATGAAGGATCACCGCCGGGGCGAGCCTGCCGGTGTTCTTAAAAAGCAGCGCGCCAGCTGTTCCCAACAGGCCGACGGGCAGCCAGGCCATCGGCGGGTGGTAGATTGCGAACAAAGCCGCGCTCGCCGCCACCGCGCGCCATCCGCCCCACTCGCGATCGAGCGCGCGAAAAAGTAAGCCGCGAAAGAGGTATTCCTCGGCGAATGGCGCGAACGCTATAGCGATTAAGCCGTATGAGAGCTTCAGCCCCTGAACTTTCGCCATCTGCTCCTGGGACGCATGAATCGTCTCCGCAAGCGCAGGGAAATGAAGCAAGAGGGCGATGTAGCCACGCGCTAGCAATCCGAGCGCCGCCCCGGCTAAAACTCCCACGGCCATAGACGCCGCGAAGCGGCTTCCACGGGTCCCGTCTCCGCTCCACCAGAGCCTGGTTTCCAATTCAGGGTTGACCCCATTTCGCCAACACAGGACCTCGCCAGGCGCGACTCCACGGTCGACAAGAAATTTCGACACGAACATAGCTACAGCCGCGGCGCAAATTCCATAAGCAATGGCCTGCGCCCAGGCTATGTTCTCAGCCCCGACGAACAGAGCGCATACGCCGGTCACCACGGCGCCGCCTTCTATCAGGGCGCTGATTGCGATCATCGCGTGCATGACAGTCGGAGGCGGAGGAAGCTTCTCGGACCAGGGGTCGTAGAGAAATGGGAGCCGGGCGCGAAAATTCTGCCACATCGCCGCCGCCGTGACCCAGGAATAGACAATTCCCATGACGGCTATTTGCCATCGCTGCGTCACAATACCAATCCCGAAGGTCAGCATTCCCAGCGAGGCTGCCCACTGGCGACCTTTGGGAATCGGTTCAGGCTCGCCGGAGGAAGATGGCGTTGAAACGAGCGTGACAGATTTTTCCGCCATGCCGCGTCCGAACGCGAGCCAGCCGATTCCTGTGAGCAAGACTTTCCATGCGTCTTGTGGGAAGCGGAAGATCGCGTAAGCGAGTATCAAAGCCACCATCCCGGTCGCAATGAGCGACCAGAGCCGCGCCTTCGACTTCAGAATTCCTTCCAACCCGCGCGGCCAGGTCAGCGCAAGCCACAGCGCAGGACCTTCCGAAGCGAGAGACTTCGGACCCAGAACCCACAGAAAATAAGTGCCGACCACTATCGCCGCGCCAGCGAGGTAATTCCACGAACCTTGAGCCCCGCTGACAATTCCTCGCAAATTGATAAGCTGATAGCCGGCGATAGTCAGTGGGATGAGGATGGTTTGCACAATGGCGCCGCGATCCCTTAGGAACCACAACAGCTCTTTATGATAGAGAGGATTTTTCCTGAAGAGTGTTTTCGGCGCGGCTGACAGCGCCGATGGGGCCAGGTCCGCTTTGGCGAAGCCGCCCGCGAGACCGCGCCGCGCCCCCCAAACGCTATACCACACACCGCCGGCTATCATGAAAACCGCCGCCAGCCAACAGCTAGCCACTCCGGTAATGAATGAAAATGAGCCGTCAGGCCGCGCCCCGACGAACCACCCAAGCCATGGCCAGGGAAGCAATGCCGCGAAATGCCGCAGAAACCCTTCGAGAGTCCTGACTATTTGGGGCATCGCCAATGCGATCGGGGCAAACGACACCATCGATGCATAGCCGAACCAGCTCTTAAGCCCAATCATCGCGCCGCGCGAACGCATGGAGAACCTGAGCATGATGCCGATCTCAAACGCCTTCCCCACACAAGCGGTCGCCACCGAGATCGGCGCGCCGACCAATATCGCGGCCGCCATACCAGGCGCCGCGCCATAAATGGAGCCGTACAAGAACCCGCAGAAAAAAGGTCCGGTAAGGTAAATGGGATTCGCCACGATGGGCGACAACATCTCGGCAAGAAAAATTGCGGATGGCGGCGCGGGATGGCTGAATAACCACTCCCACATCGGATGCCTTCGGCGTTGAAGATCAAGTTCGAGACCTTCCCCTTGAGTCATCATCATGAAGAGCCACCACAGCAGCGTGATAGAACCGAGCATGGCAGGGAACGACCTCGCAGTCGACAGACCACTTATCCCATCGCCTTCCACGATAAAGTCACGGCTGCCATGCGCGCGCGCGGCCTCTAGCAGAAGTTTCTTATGCTCTTCCTCCGAGCCGCCCAATTCAATGGCGCGCACTCTGGCTTCACCGCGACAGAGGTCTTCAAGAATTTCTTGAGCCCTTTCTTTTGAGAAATCAGCTCCCCCTCGTTCGATCCCACGGAGCGCTTCAAGGAAATATCCCGGCACGACGAATTTCCCTTGACGATCAGCTTCCAGGCGCTGACCAGCCGATATCGCGGAATTGACGGTGTACGCCGCGTAGCTGTTAAGGAGCGCCATAAAAGCCGTCATCCCTAACAGGCCCAGCCGGCCGAGCGTGTCTGAGCTTTTGCCGCTGCGATGATGTAACAGCTCCTTTCGCCGCCTGCTTCGACCGGCGGCGCGACGCCGAGCGGCGCCGAGCAGCAATCTCAGCGTGCGCCAGAATCCGGGTGTGCGTGTGGATGCGCGCGATTCGGTGTTCATTTCTGTGAAGGTCTGGCCGTAAGCTTGAGAAAGATGTCTTCCAAACTCGATGATTCGCCGAATGCCGAACGAAGCTCGTTCAATGCCCCTTTTGCCATTACTCTCCCTTCGTTGATGATGACTGCATGGGAGCAGATTCTGGCCACATGATCCATGAGGTGGGTTGAGAAAAGAACGGTCACGCCGCGTCCGGATTCTTCAACCATCAAGTCATAAAAGAGGTGGGTTGATTCGACGTCCAGCCCGTTAGTCGGCTCGTCGAGAATGAGGAGCCTGGGTTCATGCAACATCGCAAGGAGCAGACCGAGCTTTTTCTTCATCCCCCGTGAATAGTCTTCAGCATAGAAATTGATGTCGTCCGCCAGTCGCAGCCGAGCGATAAGCGGCGCCACTCTATCCATCGTCGCCTTCACATCCAAGCCGTGCATCCCTGCGCTAAGCTCAAGTATCTCTCGCCCGGACAGAAAGGAATAGAAAACCGGCTCGTCGGGAAGAAAGCCCACCAAACGCTTAACCTCGACCCGTTCGTCAAACGCGTCACGGCCGTCGATGAAAAGAGCGCCTTCTGTGGTTTTGAGGATCCCCATGAGGAGTCGAAAGAGCGTCGTTTTTCCGGCGCCGTTGGGGCCGAGCAGTCCGCAGATCTGGCCGGGGGGAATCGAAACAGAGATGTCATCGAGCGCGACTTTAGCGCCAAATGACTTTGTGACATGACTGAGTTCAACAAGGGCAGATTGTGATGATAATGATTCCATCATTGATCGGTTCAGCGGGATTTGAGTTTCTCCAATCGTTCGCCGGCGGCCTGCGCTTCGACGCTGCGCGGATAACGCCGTAGCAACTCGCGATAGGCCGCGCCGTCATAAACGATCCGATCCGATGTCGTGTCGTAATCGAAGGTCACGCCGATGCGGTTGTAACGGTCCAGACCCGCGTAATTGAGCAGGAAGTCCCGCTTGGTTAATCCCGCGTTCGGTCCTGCGTCCGAATCGTCCTCTCCGACGCGGCGCTTGGCGTCGCGCGAAAGCCTCCCCGCCGCGCCTTCCGCTGTCTCGCCCAGGATCATCAACGCCTTCGGCGCGAAATTCGTCCCGCGGAACTCATCGGCGCAAAGCCGCGCCAGACGCGCCTTCGTAAATTCATCTCTCGTCTCTTCAATCAACCGAATCAATCTTTCGGCGTCGGCGGCGACGCCGGGCCTGATTATGGCCTCAGCAAGAACCCATCCCTGGGTGTTGCGCGAAACGGCGACGCGGAAAAACTTTGCGCCGTCTCTGGCCGTGTTAGCGCCTAGAACGCCTATGCGACGGCCCCGGCGCATACGCTGTTTTAGCGGAGCCTTGACATCGGGGCGGGCGCGCAGAGCCGATAAACGTTCGTCAAAAACTATGGCCCGTTGACCGGGCACGAAGACCTTGCGCTCGGACTGCGCAGTCGCTGTTATCGCCGCAACCGCAGTGAGCGCAAAGGCGGCGATCAAACGAATATGCGAGTTGGGAGTGTGAATTGCTCTGATAAGATGTGGGGTCATGGCGTTCCTCCTGAATTGCTGACTTGCTGTATCGCTTAGCGCATCGCGCCAGAAGTCCCTTGAGAATGTGAGTTGAGTCAGGCGGTACAGTACGGGGAGCGTTAGCGACCTGAGTTTTGATCAACGGGCCTCTTGATAGACGCGCAGGTCGCTAACGCTCCCCGTACTGTACCGCCGGTCAACGGTCCGTCTCGCCCGCCTCGGACTTGCGCCGAGGCCATATGCGCGGGACGGTCAGAACGAACCTCTCGTAGTCGCGGCCGTAAAGCCTCTCCTGCTCTTCGACGGCTTTCAGATAGTCGTAAATGATCAACCCCTTGCCTTGTGGCGCGGGCGTCAGGTGTTCGGCGAAGAAGCGGTAAGGCAGGCTCTTGCGCGCGACCTCATCGCGCCATCGGACGACGATCTGGATCGGCAGAAAGTAGACCTCGGCGCAGGCGCTGAATTCGACCAGGAAGCCGGCCACGGCGCCGAAGCGAGCCGCCCGTTCCAGAAAGGTTATCTGGTGCGCGTGCAGGTTGTCGAAATCGAGGAGATTGCGTTTGGTGGTCTTGGCATCGTAAAAGATCGCGCGGCCTTCGGGAGAGATTACCCCGCCGTAATCAGGCTCTGCCTTCGATTCGGGCACGAACCGCCTCCGATCCGTGGTCTTATACTCCTCTCTCAGCCGGCTGAGTTCCGCGTAAGACAGGCGCGGCTGCGCCTCACTGGAAGCGAAATCGATCGGCAGCGACAAGCCGCGCCGCGATTCGCCGCGTTGGATCAGATATTTTCCTGGAATTGCTTTGCGGGTGACGTAGGCCCGTCCGGCGCGCTCGTAACCTTCGTTGGTGCGGTTGACCGTCTCTTGAAAGCCACTGCCGGTTTCTGCGCCGCGACGTTTGAGGTTCATATCGGATTAGGGAGTGGGGAATGGGGAATGGGGAATGGGGAGCAACATCCCACTCCCCACTCCCCACTCCCCACTCCCCGTCCCTCATGCCTGCTGCTGCAACACAGCGTCGTCAATCTCGAAGTTGGCGTAGACGCTTTGGACGTCGTCATGGTCGTCGAGCGCGTCGTAGAGCTTGAGCATCTGCGTGGCCTGCGCGCCGTCGAGTTTGACGGTGTTTTGCGGGATCATCGCGATTTCCGAAGAGACCGGCTCGACTCCCTTGCCCTTGATCGCGTCGAGGACTGAGTGGAAATCCTCCGGCGCGGTGAGAATCTGGTAGCTCTCGCCGTCGTTCTGCATGTCTTCGGCGCCGGCATCGAGCGCAATCTCCATCATCTCGTCCTCGCTCTTCAACGAGGCGTCAACGATTATCTGCCCCTTCTTGTTGAACATCCAGGCGACCGAGCCCGATTCACCGAGGTTGCCGCTGTTCTTCGAAAAGAGGTGGCGCAATTCCGAGACCGTGCGGTTGCGGTTGTCCGTGGTCGCGTTGACCATCACGGCGGCCCCGCCCGGCCCGTAGCCTTCGTAAGTGATCTCTTCGTAGTTGACGCCTTCCAGTTCACCTGTGCCGCGTTTGATGGCGCGATCGATCGTGTCGTTCGGCATGTTCGCGGCCTTGGCGTCGTTGACGGCCTTGCGCAGGCGAGGGCTCTGGTTCGGATCGCCGCTGCCGCCGGTCCGCGCGGCGATGGTGAGTTCCTTGATCAGCTTCGTGAATAGCTTTCCGCGCTTGGCGTCAAGCGCGCCTTTTTTGTGCTTAATCGAATGCCATTTTGAATGCCCTGACATAGGCCTAGTACCTCTCTATGATCTTCGTCTGAGCGCTGAAAAAATATGTGAGAAAGTAGAAGCCAATATAGCACGCCCGTTTGGAACTCGTAAACTTAACATGCGCCTTATGACAAAGCCACCGCAGCCACCGCAGCCACCGCAGACAAGTGGACAAGGGGAAAGGCGCCTTGTCTCCCCGTCTCTGTGGCTGCGGTGGCTGCGGTGGCTTTCATAGTGGAAAGGGAGCGCTTGACGAGCGGCCGGACGTCGCTTCACCATTCCGCCATGACGAAGACGCCCTATGAGAAGACTTTCGAGCGGGCGCTCAATCTGCTCTCGTACAAGCCGCGCAGCCTCGCCGAGATGCGCGCGCGATTAATGGAGAAGGATTGGGCGGAGGAAGCGGTCGTCGATCAGGTGCTCGCCAGACTTGAAGAACTGGGCTACTTGAATGACGAGGAGTTCGCCGCGAATTTCGCCAACTCGCGCCTGACGGCGAAGCCGATAGGCCGATCGCGGCTGCGGCGCGACCTACGGCGCAAAAAACTCCCGTCCGAAACCATCGAAAACGCGCTTGACGAAGCCTACGAACAACAGAGCGAAGAGGAGTTGATCGACCGCGCCATCGGCAAACACTTGAGATTGAAGGGCGCGCCCACCAACCGCGAGGAGACGAAGAGGCTCTTCGATTACCTGATAAGGCGCGGGTTCAGTTACGATCTGGTCATCCGCAAAGTGCGCGAGGCCGCCCAAGGGGTCGAGCCGCAAGATGAATAGCCGAAGGTCGTTCATTGGTGGCGCGGGCTTTAGCCTGCGCAGTATTGCATGCGCAGGCTAAAGCCTGCGCCACTACAGGAACTGGCGACAGATGGGGCCGCGCCGGTTACAAAAAGCG
>DATEMG010000355.1:0-11617 GCA_035275805.1 Blastocatellia bacterium | reverse complement strand
CCCTTGCCCATATCCCACCTGACTCTTGTGTCGTCATCCGTGAAGACCGGATCGGCCAGAACCGCGAGCGACTTTGCCGCCGGCTTGCGTCCGGCCGTTTCACGCCGCAGTGTTGCGAGCGTAGAAGCCGACGGAAGACTCACGATTTCGTGTTCGACGAACAACGGCTGCGGTTCGGCTCCGGAATTCCGGCCCCCGTCATTCCCGGAAGATGGAACAGGCAGAGCGGCAAAAGGGATGTACTGCAACACGCCGTCGGCCACTATCGCCAACCGCTTCCTGCCGAGCTGGGAGGCTGCAGGGCCGAGCAACATCCGGCTCAACTCGGCGGCCTTCGTCCAGTAGCCCTCTCTGGCCTCTTTGATACGGGCCTGGCGTTTGGCTTCGGTGTCGCCGGGCTGCGCCTGCAACGCGGTCAACAGCTCGCGCACACGGCGCGTCGCAGCTTCTATCTCCGCCCGCTTCGGCAGTTGATGGCTGGTGATTGATGTCTGACTCACTACGAAGAGGTGACTCGCATTATCTCCTAGCAAGTACTCCAGGAGCAGGGTGTCCGGGTCCAACACCTGCTGTTGAATCTCCGCCAGGCCGAGCGGCTGAGGCTGGGTCAAGGCGGCGTATCTGGGGCTGCGAGCTCGAATCTGCCCCCTCAACTCTTCGTACTCGGTGGAGAGGGAGGCTATCTCTTTGGCGAAGGCTTCGGCTTGGGCGGGAGTGTGCTTGCGATTTAACAGGGCGAATTGCGCCGCCGCCTTTGCATTGAGCAGTTGTTGTAAGGAGCGTTCGCGGTCCAGGAGCGAACCGTCAACGCCCTGGCGAAGATCGGCCCGAGATTCCGTCAATAGTTCCAGCAGGGATCGCGCTCTCGCGCGCTCGCCGACTTCCAGCGCCAGGGAGTCAAATGCGGCGGTCGGGTTCCGCATGTGCATCCTCATCAGCACATCGATGTAGGACTGATAGAACTCCTGACGGGAGGCAAAGTAGGAAGCGCGAAGCTCCTGGCCGGAGATATTTGTACGCAGAGATTCGATCAGGCCGACAGCCTGTTCAATGGTTTGGCGAGCCTGGGTGAGATTGCCGTGTTGTTGCTCGACTTGCGAAATTCCCAGCAGTGCGACAGCTTCTCCGTTGCGGTCACCTACGAATTGGAAGATCGGCAGGGCTTCGTTGAATTTCTCCAGCGCCTTCTGCGTTTCTCCCAAGGACTGATAGCCCCGGCCGATGTTGTTGAGTGTGACAGCCTCCCCTCTGCGGTCACCGACCGTCCGCTTGAGCAGCAGAGATTCGTTGTATTTCTCCAGCGCCTTCCGCGTCTCTCCCAGGGACTGATAGACCCGGCCGATGTTGTTGAGTGTGGCAGCCTCCCCGTTGCGGTCACCCCCCGCCTGACTGAGCGATAGAGATTCATTGAACTTCTCCAGCGCCTTCTGCTTCTCTCCCAGTGAGTTATAGATCAGGCCGATGTTGTTGAGTGTGACGGCCTCCATTCTGCGGTCGCCTATCGCCCGACTGAGCGGTAAGCATTCGTTGAACTTCTCCAGCGCCTTCTGCATCTCCCCAAGTGATCGATACACCAGGCCGATGTTGCTGAGTACGCGGGCCTCCCCGTTGCGGTCACCCATCGCCCGCCTGAGCGCCAGAGATTCATTGTATTTCTCCAGCGCCTTCTGCGTCTCCCCAAGTAACTGATAGACGCCGCCGATGTTGTTGAGTGTGATAGCCTCCCCAAGGCGGTCACCTACTGCCCGCGAAATCGGCATAGCTTCGTTGAACTTCTCCAGCGCATTCTGCGTCTCCCCAAGTAACTGATAGATGCCGCCGATGTTGCCGAGTGTGATAGCCTCCTCGAGGCGGTTACCTACTGCCCGCGAGATCGGCAGAGATTCGTTGTACTTCTCCAGCGCCTCCCGCATCTCTCCCAGCGAGCTATAGATCAGGCCGATGTTGTTCAGTGTGATGGCCTCATCTCCACGGGCGCCTGCTCTTCGATACAGCTCCAACGCCTCATGATACTTCTCGATGCTCTTTCTTTTGTCCTCTCGCGTTCCTTTCTCTAGCCGTTCTGCTTCTCGAAAGACTGTCTCTCCGGCAACTCGATACTTATCCTCGGCGGTCGCTGCCCTGAGTTCTTTCACCTTGATCTCATAGCGTCCCGTTTGGGCTGTCTTCTCAGCGGAACTCACCTCGACCAGGTAGAAGCCGGCCGCCTCTGCGATCGCGGAGATAGCCTCTGACCCCTCGGTTGTATGCTCGCTGTCCGCATCGTCGATTTTCTTACTATCGGGCGTATACAGCGCCACCACCACGTCTATTCCTCGCTGACTGACACCTATCTGTATGTGCTGTCCAGAGGTCAGGTTGATCTTGTAGAAGTGCGAGCGGCCACCGGAAAGCTCCCGTTCGACAGGCTTGCCCGCTTCCAGCGAAATACTCTCCCGTGAGCTTTGCGATGCGCCGCGGGCGCCACCGGGCGCTTGCGCACGCGGCGTCCCTGGACGCGCGCTTGTAGCAGCCGGCGACCTGCCCCCTAACAGGTTGTTCACGAGAGGGGTCCAGCCGATTGAATGCAAAACACATCCCTGAGAGTCTGAGAAGGATGTGCACAGCAATATCAAAGTGGATAATGTGGGGATTACCAGGCGTCGCATTAATTTTCCTCTTCTCTCCATGGGGTTTTCAACTGGCCAAGGAGGCCAACAATTGCGGAATCCAAGGGGGATTTAGACTGTGTTACGAATTTCGATGCTTGGAAGTTTCCTGCAAGCCCCGCAGAAAATATAGCGCGGCTGAGGATACAAACAGCCGCTAAAGGCGTCAATCGGATTGTCAAAGCGATGCGGCGCCAGACGGAATCGCAGCCAGAATGCGAATCACAGGGCGATTTCCATCATGAGCGTCGGGGCGGTCGTCAAATGTCGTATTATTCTTCAGGTTAGCGTCCTCTGGATATGGCCCAACTTTTCTTCTGAGAAAACGACGCGCTCATCACTATTTCCACTCGCCTTGCAGAACGAAGGAGGCCCAGTAATATGGCTCTCGCCACTGCTTCTGTTTCCAGATCGACAACTGGGCCTGACGTAACGCTCCGGCAGGGCTCAACGCTTCGGGCCCGAGCAGTCCTTGATAAAATCGTTTCATCAGTTCACTGGTGGCCCGATCGTCCACCTTCCACAGGCTTGCGACGACTCGCGGGGCGCCGGCGTACATAAACCCGCGCGTCAACCCTATCAGCCCCTCGCCTTTGATCTCCTTGCCCAATCCCGTCTGGCAGGCGCTCAGCACCACCAACTCCGCCGGGAGTTTCAAGTTATATATGTCCTGCAACCGGAGAAATCCGTCCTGAGACTTTCCCTCTTTGTCGACCAGCGACAACACTATTCCCGACAACTCGGGATGGACGTTATTGAGCATCCCGTGGGTGGCGAAATGCACAATGCGATATTCGCCCAGCTCCGGCCTCAGCGCGGTCGTCCGGCTCGCCTCGAAATCCAGCGCCTGCATGCGGTCCCGCTCTGGGACGAGGGCCGATATCGCCGCAGCCTCGCGCCTTGTGCTGAGCAATCGCCCGAAGCCGCCTTCGGCGCCGATCACTCCCGTTTCCCGACCGGACCTCGTCATCTGTTCGAAACCGATGTCCGTCTCATCCGAATCGGTGGATCTGGTTTTCTCCTTGGCCCCCGCCTTGCCTACATTCCGCCTGACTCTCGTGTCGTCATCCGTGAAGACCGGGTCAGCCAGAACCGCGAGCGACTTTTCCGCAGGCTTGCGCCCGGCCGTTTCCCGTCGCAATGTTGCTAGCGTAGAAGCCGACGGAAGCCTCACGATTTCGTGTTCGACGAATAACGGCTGCGGTTCGGCCCCGGAATTCCGCCCCCCGTCATTGCCGGGAGAAGGCGCAGGCAAAGCGGCGAAGGGGATGTACTGCAACGCGCCGTCGGCCACTATCGCCAACCGCTTCTTCCCGAGTTGGGAGGCGACGGGTCCGAGCAACATCTGGCTCAACTCGGCAGCCTGCGTCCAGTAGCGCTCTCTAGCTTCTTTGATACGAGCCTGGTATTTAGTCTCGGTGTCGCCGGGCCGCTGTTGCGGCGCGGTCAACAGCTCGCGCACGCGCCGCGCCTCCGCTTCTATCTCCGCCCGCTTCGGCAATTGGCGCCAGGTGATCGAGGTTTGGCTCACTGCGAAGAGGTAACTCGCATCATCTCCCAGCGAGTACTCCAGGAGCAGAGTGTCCGGGTCCAACACTTGCCGTTGAATCTCCGCCAGGCCGAGCGGCTGAGGCTGGGTCAAGTCGGCGTATCGAGGGCTGCGCGCGCGGATCTGCGCCTTCACCTCCTCGTACTGGCTGGTGAGGTATGCGATCTCTTTGGCGGCGGCTTCAGCTTGCGCGGGAGTGTGCTTGCGACTTAACAGGGCGAATTGCGCAGCCGCCTTCGCCAGGAGAAGTTCCTGCAGGGAGCGTTCGCGCTCCAGTAGCGAACCATCCACGCCCTGACGAAGATCGGCCCGCGACTCTGTCAACAGTTCCAGTAGGGACCTGGCTCTGGCGCGCTCGCTGACCTCCAGCGCCAGGGAATCAAATCCGGAGGCCGGATTCTTCATCTGCATCTGCATCAGCACATCGACGTAAGATTGATAGAACTTCTGTCGAGAGGCAAAGAAGGAAGCGCGAAGCCCCTGCCCCGAGATATCGGCGCGTACGGACTCGATGATGCCGATAGCTTGTTCAATAGACTGGCGGGCCAGGGTCAAATTCCCACGCTTTTGTTCCACTTTCGCAATGCACAGAAGGGTTTGAGCTTCTTCGTTTCGGGCGCCTATCGCCAGACTAATAGACAGAGCCTTGTTGAAATTGTCCAGCGCCCTCTGCCCTTCTCCTAACGAATCGTAGATCGCGCCGATGTTGTGGAGTGTGCGACCTTCTGTATTGCGGGCGCCTGTCGCCTGGCTGATTGGCAGAGCCTGGTTGTATATCTCTAGCGCCTTCCGCGTCTCTCCTAATGATTCATAGGCGTGGCCGATATTGTTGAGCGTAACGGCCTCCCCTCTGCGGTCACCGACTGCCCGCCTGATCAGCAGCGCCTCGTTGTACTTGTCCAGCGCCTTCCGCGGCTCTCCTAATGAGTCATAGACGTGGCCGATGTTGTTGAGCGTAACGGCCTCCCCCCTGCGATCACCGATTGCCCGTCTGATCGGCAGCGCCTCGTTGTGCTTGTCCAGCGCCTTCTGCGCCTCTCCTAGTACCTCATAGACGTTGCCGATGTTGTTGAGCATAGTAGCTTCCACGCTGCGGTTACCTATTGCCCGTGCGATCGGCAGCGCCTCATTGTACTTGTCCAGCGACTTCTGCATCTCTCCTAATGAATCATAGACGTTGCCGATGTTGCTGAGCGCAACGGCCTCCCCGCCGCGGTCACCGACTGCCCGTCTGATCTGCAGCGACTCATTGTACTTGTCCAACGCCTTCCGCAGATCTCCTGATAACGCATAGACAGCGCCGATGTTGTTGAGCATAACGCCCTCCCCGCTGCGGTCACCTCTTTCCCGCGCTATCAGCAGAACCTCACTGTATTTGTCCAGCGCCTTTTGCATGTCTCCTAATGCCCGATAGGCCATGCCGATGTTGTTGAGCGTTTCAGCCTCCCCGCTGCGGTCACCGACTGCCCGTCTAATCGGCAGCGCCTCACCGTGCTTGTCCAGCGCCTTTTGCATCTCTCCTAATAACTGATGGACCACGCCAATACTATCTAGTGTTTTAGCCTCCCCTCTACTGTCGCCTGCTCTCCGATACAACTCCAACGCCTCCTGATACTTTTCGACGCCCTTTCTTTTTGCCTCTGGCGGGCCTTGCTCTAAACGCCCCGCCTCGCGACAGAGCGCCTCTGCGGCGTCACGATACTTATCCTCAGCGGTCGCTTCTCTCAATTCTTCTATCTTGATCTCGTAGCGTCCTGGCCGGGCCGTCTCCTTGGCGGAATGCACTTCGATTCTGTATGCGCCAGGAGCCTCCGCAATCGCCGAAATAGTCTCTGACCCCACTGTCGTTTGCTCGCCGTCCACCTCGCCGATCTTCTTGCCATCTGGCGTAAACAGAGCAACTAGCGCGTCTATTCCTTGCTGCCTGACGGTTATCCGTAGGTACTGGCCAGAGGTCATGGCGATTTTGTAGAAATGCGATTGTCCGACGGAAAGTTCTCGTTCGACGGGCTTGCCGGGCTCCAGCGAAACACTGTCCTGAGCGCTTGGTGTCACGCCGCGTTCACTAGCGGTGGCTTGTACAGGCGGCGCGCCGGCCCGTGACAGGCTGGTCATGGGATTGGTCCAATGGATTGAATGCGATCCATAACCTTGGAGGGTTGAGAAGGGTACGCACAGTACTATCAAAGTAGATAAGTCAGCGATTACTAAACGGCGCATTTATCCTCCTGATCTCTGTACGTGGTTTTCAAATGGCCAGATAGACCAACTGTTGAGAAAGCCAAGGGGGATTTTGACTTCGTTGCAAAGTCAGTCGTTTGAAAGCTTCCCGCAGGGGCGGCTGGAAGCTGTGGCTGCGCTGAGGATACAAACAGCCACTCAAGGCGTCAATGGTTTTGTGCAAACTATGCGGCGCCAGACGGAATCGCAGCCAGGACGCGAAGCGCAGGGTGTTCCATCCCGAGCGCCGAAGTGATCGTCAAATGTCGCTTCATTCTTCAGGTCTGTTAGCCGAGAAATTTGCTTGATATATAATCCTTTTCTTGTATAGGATGTCGCCGCTCTCCGAGCTTCAACGAAGAGCGTACACAGACAACACAGGAAGGCTAATCTTTCCGTTCTTTACCAACGCAAGCCGCGCAATTATTGCTACGTATTTTCCAATCCCCCTTGCCCGAGCTTTATCCAAGTAAAAACTGCGCTTGCCTGTTGCGCTGGTAGGCGCGCAAGTAGACGTAAGCGGACGTGCGTCAATCGCCGCGATCCCCCGCTTGATTCGACGCGTCATGATTTCGAGCTGGCGATGTTGATATTGGCCAGTCAGCCTGCTGCGGGCAATCAAGGTCCGCTTCTCAACAAACACGCTATCTACAAGGAGGCCCTTATGAAAAAACCAAGCTCCGCTAACCGGATGTTAATACTCTCGTTCTTGCTTCTGTCATTCGGCCCGAATGTCTTTGCCCAACTCGGCTCCGCAGGGATCAGTGGCGCGGTCATAGACCAACGGGGCGCGGCGGTCGTAGGAGCGGATGTAACGGTAAAGAACAAAGCCACAGGACAAACGCGCACGGCTAAGACTGACGAATTCGGAATCTACAGACTGCAAAACCTGCCGCCTGCGGTTTATGAGATCAGAGTCGAAGCGCGCGGTTTTGCCACAGCCTCGGTTGCCAACGTAGAGGCGCGCGTTGGAGAAATCCCGACCGTCAACCTATCGCTCAAGGTGTCAACCGCGGCCGAGACCGTCTCGATATCGGCGTCCGACGCCGTCGGCGTTGACACCAGCACGTCGCAGGTCTCTAGCTCGATTTCGGATCGCACGCTGACCAACCTGCCGCTCAACGGGCGCAACTACCTCGATCTCGCGTTCCTGTTGCCCGGCAACCGACCTGCGCCGAATTTCGATCCGACCAAGACCACAACCATCGAAGTTTCATCCGCAGGTCAGCTCGGACGCGGCGGCAACATCGCCGTTGACGGCGCGGACAACAACGACGACGTCGTGGGCGGCACACTCCAGAACTTCCCGCAGGACGGCGTGCAGGAGTTTCAGATAATCACCAACCGCTTCTCGGCAGACATCGGGCGCTCGGCGTCTTCGGCGGTCAACGTCGTAACCAAGACCGGGGGGAATGAACTGCATGGCGCCGCCGGTTTCTACTTTCGCCACGACGCGCTCTCTGCTCTGCCGGCGACCCTCGATCGCGGGATCGTCGCGGCGGTCGGGCGGCCGGAATTCGACCGCCAGCAATTCGCCGGCTCGCTCGGCGGGCCTATCAAACGCGACAGGCTGTGGTTTTTCTCCGCGTTCGAGTACCGCTTACAGGACGCGGTAGTCTTGACCGGCGTGCGCGACCTCGCCCAGAGGCGCCTCCTGACAAGCTTCGCGCCCGCGCCGCTGCGCGACACGCTGCTCACCGGACGCGGCGATTGGCAGACAACGGCCAATGATAGGATGGCCTTCCGTTACGCGCTGCAGCGCGAAAATGACGTCGATCGCGGCAGCCTGGGGGGGCGGCCCATCGGCACGGCGGACAACCGCCAACAATCGTTCAACAACTATCAATCGTTCGTCTACAACTGGGGCCACACCTTCTCGCCCAGGTTGCTCAACGACTTCGTCTTTCACGAAAACAACTTCATCAACAGGATTCCGACCTTCGTCGAGAACCGTAACGAGCTACGCTTCCCCTCGGTGCAGGACGGCGGCAACTTCCGCATCCCGCAGCGCACGCGACAGAACCGCTTTCAATTCCGCGACAACCTGAGCTGGACGGCGGGCAATCACGCGCTCAAGTTCGGCGGAGAATTCCAGCGGCTCGATACCGACGCGATCTTCGATCTCTTCGGTTCGGGCACTATCTTCCTCACCGAAGACTTTGCCACCCAAGACCGAAACGGCGACGGCCGTGTCGATGACCTCGACATTCCGATCGCGTCCCTGCCCGGAATTATTCGCTCCGTCGCGCCAAATCGCCCGCCCACCGTGCCCAACGTGGACAATAAATTCTTCGCCATGTACGTGCAGGACGATTGGAAAGTCACCCCGCGCTTCACATTGAATATCGGGCTACGTTACGAACTGGACACGAACACGAAGAACCTGTCTAACTTCGGCGACATCTTCTCGATTGTGCGCCCGTTCCTGAGCGGCGAGCGCAGGAAGGACAGGAATAACTTCGCCCCGCGCATCGGCTTCAATTGGAATCCCTATGGGGACGGGAAGACTTCGATCCGCGGTGGCTATGGCATCTACTACGATCGCGTCGTGCTCGAACTCGCGCTGCTTGAAAGATTGCTCGACGGCCGCGCGTTGCCGCTCGAAGTGCGTAGCGGTTCCGTTCTGACGCCCGGCGGCAATTTTGTTCCTGGCACGCCGACGTTGGCCAATCCTTTCGCCGGCGCGCTGAGTCCGGGCGCGGGCGCTGTCGGAATCAACGTCATTGATAACGGCCTGGCCACGCCCTATGTGCAGCAGTTCAATCTCGGCTTCCAGACCGAGTTGTTGAACAACCTGGTTGTGTCCGTGGACGCCATTCACTCGTACGGCTCGAAGTTCATCATCGGACGTCAAATCGCCACAGTGAACAATCCCGTGATCGGCGGCCCGGATGCGATCGTCAATATCGAATCGTCGGTAAAAACATGGTACGACGGATTGCTCGTCAACGTGCAGAAGCGCTACTCGAACCGCGCCACGTTCAACGCTTCCTACACGCTCTCGAAGACCTTCAATTTCTCGAACGACGATCAGATCCCGTTCCAGAGCGGGCCGATCAACTCGTTCCAGTTGAACCTCGAAAAAGGCCCCGCGCCGAATGACGAGCGCCATCGCTTCAGCTTCGCCGGCGTGTTCGATCTGCTATACGGATTCCAGATTTCGCCAATCTATACGCTGGCTTCGGATGTGCCTATCGACATTCGATTGCCGGGCGGCGCGACGCGCATTCCGGTTATTCAACGCAACGCAGGCGGCCGCCAGTTCCGCACAGGCGCGGAGTTGAACGCCTTCATCAACCTGTTCAACTCCAGGTCGCTCCCGGGGAGCCCTCTGCCGCTTGTACCCGACGACCTTAAGTTCGGCGACAGCTTCCAATCATTCGATCTGCGTTTGACCAGGGGATTCAAGCTCAGCGAGCGGCTGACCGTTCAAGCCATCGCCGAGGCGTTCAACCTCTTCAACGTGACGAACATTCGCGGGGTGAACAACGCCAACTTCTCCGGCTTCCAGAACGCGCTAGGCCCAGGCTTCGGCTCGCCGATTCAGACCGCCGGAGGCGTGTTCGGCACTGGCGGACCGCGCTCGTTCCAGTTAGCCGCGCGCGTACAATTTTAGTTTGAAATAGAAACCTCTCAAAAAGGGAGTGGGGAGTGGGGATAGGAAAGCAAGTTCCCATTCCCCACTCCCCACTCCCCACTCCCTCTTTACCTTTTGGCTCTACCCGAGCAGGCCGCGTATCCTGGCCCCGAGCGCGGCGCGAGTCTCGGCGTCGTCCATCGCGTATTCGAAGACCGTCTTCAGGTAATTGATCGGGTCGCCGATGGTCAGCCACTCGCCGTCGGTCACAGGTTGCGCGACGACGCGGCCTCCGCGACGTATGTGTTCGCGCACTGCGTCGGTCAACCACAACTCGTTCGATTTGCCCAGGGGAATCTCGCTCAGAATCCCGATCACGTCGGTCGAGAGCAGAAAGCGTCCAAACATGGCCAGGTTCGATTTCGCCTCTTCGCGCGACGGCTTCTCGACCACGTCTCTCATCTCATAACCGCCGCCCTCCCTGAGTTCGACGACGCCGTAGCGCGAGACGTCTTCCCAGGGAACTTCCTGTACGCCGGCGACCAGAGCGCCGGTCGCCTGGTGAGTTTCGACCAGACGTCTGGCGAAGGAGACCCTGGTCTTCAGAATGTCGTCGCCGTAGGCGTAAATGAACCCTTCGCCTTCCGGAATGTGCGGGCGCGCGACCAAAAGCGGCGTGCCGTTGCCGTAAGGGCCTGATTGAGGTTCGAACAGGATTTCGACGCCGGACAATTTATCGATGAATTCGTCGAGCGGTTTGTGCTTGCCGCGCGGCGGTGGGGCGGGATGTTTGTATTGTCGGTAGAGCGGGTCGGGGTTTTCGCCTGTGACGATAACGATCTTTTTCAGCCCGGCTTCTGTGAACTCCTCGACGATCAATTGAATCGCGGGTTTATTGATGATCGGCAGAAGCTCTTTCGGATAGCCCAACGTGACCGGCAGCATTCTGGTGCCCGAACCGGCGGCGGCGATTACGCCTGTTTCGACTTTCATAAATTAAGGTTGATCTCCATTGTCGGCAGGATAGGTCCTATAGGACTTATAGGACCTATTAGTCCTATTCATGACGTTGCAGTCGTTTGTCCAACCCTTCGAGTGATCCGTTGATTTTGCGGTAAAGCGATTCGATCACCGCGCGATCCAATTCGGAGCCGGCGCCCGTGACGTAAGCCGCAATATACAGATCGAGAGCCTCTTTCAATTCTCCCTGCGTCTCTTTCACCGTCGCGAGACGCCACAGCGCTCGACGGCCTTCGGGGAGCGAGCCGAAAGCCTGCGTCGATTCGGTCAAGGCGGCGGCGGCCTCAGGATTTTTGCCGGCCTTGAATAACGCCCATCCTTTCGCGCTGAGCGCGCGTCCGCGAAATATGGCCAGCCGTCCGCTGCGGTCATAATTCGGATATTCGCGCAGCGCCCCCTCGGGTTCTGTCGCCACCTGAGCCAGCCCCAACGCCTGCTCGGCCAATTCGACCGCCAGCTCCGTCGAGACGCCGGCATGCGCCAACCTCTCGGCGACGCTCAGCGTTCTGAACGAGCGCCGCGAGCCTTCGGCTTCGATAAAATCAGCCGCGGCTCGTTCCACCTCTTCGACATGTCCGCGCCGCGCTTCGGCGGCGTTTTCCG
>DATEMG010000354.1:0-20018 GCA_035275805.1 Blastocatellia bacterium | reverse complement strand
GCCCATTCCTCACTCCCTACTCCAATCCGCATTCAAAATTCCTTTTGGATCACTCTCTCCATCGCCTCGGCGAAGATATCCACTTCGCGAAGAGTGCTGTAAATGTTAGGCGTGATGCGAACGCCCTGAAACTCCGGGTGTTTGATCGGGGTCGTGATGATCCGGTACTTATCGAACAGGTGTTCTGAGAGCTTCGCCGGATCGACGCCTTCGACATTTACCAGGGCCAGTCCGCATGATTGCGCCGGGTCGAAACTGGTCAGTATCTTCACGCCCTTCTGGCCCTCGAGCCGCTTCGCCCAGCGGTGGAAGAGAAAACGCAGCCGGGCCGCTTTGCGCTCCGGGCCGATGCCTTCGTGAAAATTGAGAGCCTCGTTGATGGCCAGCGCGTTCGCCGAAGGATGGGTCCCGATCTCCTCGAACTTGCGGATGTTGGCGCCGTTCTTCTCTTCTGAAGGCATAAGCGACCAGATGCCGGGGATTTTCGCCTTTCGAACATAGAGGAATCCCGTGCCGATCGGCGCCAGGAGCCATTTGTGCAGGCTCGTGCCGTAATAGTCGCAATCCAGATCGTCGTGTTTATATGGGAAGTGCGCGAAGGCGTGCGCGCCGTCAACAATCGCCTCGAGACCGCGGGCGCGCGCCAGTTGGCAGATGCGCTTGACCGGATAGATCTGACCGCTCAGGTTGGTGATGTGGCAGAAATGGATGACGCGAGTGCGCGGCGTGATGTTGCGCTCGAAAAGATCGACGATCTGATCCCGGCTGGCCGGCGGAACCGGAATTGAGATTTTTTTGACGACTATCCCTTCGCGCCGCTCACGCTGCCGCCACGTGGTGAGCATTCGCGGGTAATCCTGGTTGGTGGTCAGAACTTCGTCGCCCGGTTTCAGGTCCAATCCGAGTTGGCAGATTTCCAGCGCCTCGCTGGCGTTGCGCGTGATGGCGATCTCTTCCATGTCGCATCCGAACGCGAGCGCGAGGCGGCGTCGGACGCTTTCGATCTGAGGGTCGAGGACGCGCCACATCGAGTAGACGGGCGCATTGTTCGAGAATTCCAGATAGCGTCGCATCGCCTCCTGCACGACGCGCGGACTCGGAGATACGCCGCCGTTATTGAGATTGATCAGCGTGCGGTCTACTGTGAACGCGTGCTGAATCTCGAACCAGAAGTCCTCGTCGCGGGCCACCTCATCGGGCCCGCGGCCTGAAACGAATCGAACGGCGTCGAGAGCGCGCGCCATCCCATCTTCATTGAAACTCGCCGTGGCCGCGCCTAGCGCCGCCGCGCCTTTCAGAAATGATCGTCGAGTGTGCATGATTCGCCTCCTGGGAAAATATCTGACAAGGACGAATTATTGAAGCGGGGCATGCAAAGACGCCTGCGCTTCCGGAGTGTTCAGCATCTCAGAAACCGTTTTGAACGAATATCCCTGGCCCTTCAATCCGGTGATGACGCCTTTGACAGCTTTGAGCGATTCGCTTCGGCTTTCGGACATCACGTGAAGCAGGATGATCGAACCCGGCCTGGTCTTCTCCATCACGTGCGCGACGATTTTGTTCGAGTCGGCGGCGATCTCGGGATAGGAGTCGGGTTCGACATCCCATGTGATCGTCTTGCGTGAAGTTCTGGCCAGAAAATACGGGAGCAGGATCAGCTTCTTGCCATACGGCGGTCTGAAATGTATCGCTGGTTGATACCCGGCCTGACGAATCAGTTGATCCGTACGCTCGATCTCGGACTCGATAAACGACGGAGTCTTCAAAACCATTCGTTTGTGCGAATAGCTGTGATTGCCCAACTCATGTCCCGCCGCGACTATTTTTCGCCCATCTTCGAGATTTCGTTCGAGGTTGGCGCCGATGACAAAGAACGTCGCTTTAACACCCGCTTCGTTCAGGATCGAAAGAACCTCTTCGGTCATTCCGGGAGTCGGACCGTCGTCGAAAGTCAGGGCGACGACCTTTTGCCGCGTGTCTATGCGCGGAACGATCTCGCCGAAGAACTGAAACGTTCTGGACTTGCTGATCTGATATGCGGCCGCCGTCACGGCCATGACCGCTATAACGGTTACCAGGAGCGCCTTCACCCATTTATTGAACATCTTCTTCGGATAAATCAGGGCCGCGAGCGGTAACGAGGGTAGCGGCGCCGGCGCGCTCACTCTTCAAGCCACGCTCGCTGCCGCTCACGGCGCCGATTCGAGGATTGATTTGACGGTGTTACAATCGAACGCGGGGCGATACTACTACCGCGCTTTTTCGCGATCAAGAAGATCGACATGGTCGAAGAGATTCAAGCCAAATCAATCCTCAACCCGACGGGCGGCTTCCTGGCCACCTACACCCATTCGCTCAACGCCTATCAGGGCTGCGCGTTCGGCAAGAACTCGTGTCCCTATTGTTATGTGCGCGCAATGCCTGTCCAAAGATTTGCGGGCCGCCCCTGGGGCGATTGGGTGAAGGCGAAGGTCAACGCGCCCGAATTGCTGAAGCGTGATTTGGAGGCCGCGAAGCGCAAAGGGACGTTCGGAAGTCTGCGGATTTTCATGAGCACTGCGACCGATCCATATCAGGGGGCCGAGGCGCGGCTTAAACTCACGCGCGGGGTTCTCGAAGTGTTCGCCGGGAGCGGCGATTTCGGATTTCTGGTCGTGCAGACTCGCTCGCCCCTAATCGAACGTGATATTGAAGCGCTCGCGCGGCTCGGCTCGCGCGTCGCCGTCAGCTTCACGATTGAAACCAACCGCGACGAAGTGCGAAGACAGATCACACCCGCGTCGCCGTCCGTCGAACGCCGTCTGACGACGCTTGAGCGATTGACCCGCGCCGGTTTGAAGACGCAAGCCGCGATCAGCCCCGTCCTGCCGTGCGACCCGGAAATATTCGCCGAACTGGTAGCGGCGCGCGCCTCACGCGCCGTGGTTGACACGCTGATCGACGGCGACGGCGCAGGCGGGAGGCGAAGCGCCGAACTCGGGATGCCGCAATTGCTGCAATCGCTCGGCTACGGGGGATGGTTAAAAGGCGATGCGCACTTGCCTCTGCTGGCAGCCTTGCGCGAACGTATGGGGGCTGACCGTGTCGGGTTCAGCCAGGAGGGGTTTAACTTGCTCTAAACAGCGCCGGACGTATAAACGGCGCCCTGCGTAAGCACTTAGTTGACCCTACATACGGCTACTTGCTCATACGCGGCGTTTTTTTTTTGATTTGGTCTGTGGCGGCGTTGCTATGGTATTATGCGCGCGATGGAAATACCCCCACTTCTAAATAGAGTCCAGTAACGTAAGCCTCTGAAAGTTTTCGGACTTACGCTTTTTGAATTCCCCGGGTGGGTCGTTTCCAGCGACGCCTACTCACTAGCATCAACGGTGATGCGCCGTCAGTCAGTTTTCGGCTTGCGCAATCGGTGATTAGAGAGCAGGAAGTGATAATCCTAGAAGCAGCTCTGCCAGTTGTCTTGTCAGTTTGCCCGTTCTTGTTTGCTTGCTGAGTGACGATAGCGTTAGCCGGAGACCGTTTCCGACGCCAGCCTGCTTCGTTAAGTTCGAGGAAAACCTATGTCAGTCAGATTGTATGTTGGTAATCTGCCTTTCAGCATATCGGAGCCCGAGGTGGAGGAGATGTTCAGGCAGATCGGCGTTGTCGAATCAACTAATCTGGTAACAGACCGTGACACGGGCCGTTCACGCGGGTTCGCTTTTGTTGAAATGGACTCGCGCGAGGCCGCAGAGGCGGCGATTGCGACCCTCAACGGCCGCGAGATTGATGGACGAGCTTTAACCGTCAATGAGGCCCGTCCTAGGGAGAGCCGCGCGCCACGCGGCGGCGGCGGCGGCGGCGGCGGACGCGGATTCGGAGGCGGCGGAGGCGGCGGACGTGGTGGATTCAACCGTGATCGAGGCGGACGCGGTAATCGTTACTGAATAATTGAGCCAGTGGGGAGTAGGGAATGGGGAGTGGGGAATTGGAACAGTGTTTTGTCCCCACTCCCCACTCCCGCTTGTGCGTCCTACCGGCTCAGAGCGCATGGAAAATATATCTCAACAGATAGCGCATCTGCGCCGCGAATACCTCTCTCAACCCTTCAATGAAAGCCAGGTCGCCGGCGACCCGGTCACCCAGTTTAAAAAGTGGTTCGATGAAGCCGTGCGCTCCGAGCAACCTGACGCCGAAGCCATGACGCTTTCAACCGCGACGCCCGACGGGCGCGTGGCCGCGCGCGTAGTCCTCTTGAAGGGCTGTGACGAGCGCGGATTCGTCTTCTTCACAAATTACGAGAGCCGCAAGAGTCTCGAGATGATGAGCAATCCCCATGTGGCTCTCACGTTCTATTGGCACACGCTTCACCGTCAAGTCAGGATCGAGGGCCTGGCCGAGAAGGCCTCGCCCGAAGAATCCGAAGAATATTTTCAAACCCGTCCTCACGGAAGCCAGATAGGCGCCTGGGCTTCGCCACAGAGCCAAGAGATCAGCGACAGGGAGGAGCTTGAACGCAGAGTGGACGAGATCGAGGCGCGATTTAAAGGCCGTCCGGTCAACTGCCCGCCATTCTGGGGAGGCTTTCGCGTAAAACCTGAAAGGATCGAGTTCTGGCAGGGGCGCGAGAGTCGCTTGCACGACAGAATTCTCTATATTTTGCGCAACAACGAGTGGCGAATCTCCAGACTAGCGCCATGAATGCGACGGGGCGACGGGGCGACGGGGCGAATAAGATAGAGGAAAATATGTTTCGTCCTCTCCCTATCGCCCCGTCGCCCTCAGGCTGGTAGCAATCCCTTAATCTCCCGCACGACGCGTTCGACCTCTTCCTGATCGGCGAGCGCGATCATGAAGAATTTATACCCCTCGCTGATGCAGACCATGCCATTGGCGAAAAACCAGATTCCATTAAGCAAAGGATTGACCCCGAGGATCAGGCTGACCGGAAACCCTGTGACTGTCGCGCCTGAAAAAGCCGCGCCGATCAGAGACGCCCCCGCCGCAACGCTGAACGCCCCAAGCAGCGGCGCGCCGACGTATTTTGTAAGGTTGCGCTGGAACTCTATACGACCGCGTTCCGCCTCGTCGAGCTTGCCTTCCGCAAGCATTTTCTCCTGTTCTTTCAGGTAGTCGTTGTATTTTTCAGTCAACTTGCGGAGGCCGACTATGGGGAGCGCGCTGTGAAATAACCAGTTGTTGGCCGCGCCAGCGCCCAGTATCGTCACGCCGAGACTTGGCAGCGCGGCCCCCATTCGCACGCCGGCGATCATCGAAAACGTCACTACAGCGGATTTGCCCGGATTTTCTTTGATCCAGGCGCGGGCCTTTTCAACGCCGCTTAGCGTGGCTTCGACGATTCGCGCGCCGCTCGCGCTCAGGTTGTAAGCCTGCTCCGCGCGGTGATAATAGCTTTGAGCGGCGCCAAAGACCTCCCGCGCAGCGTCTTCCGCCTTGGCCGCTTTATCACGCAGGTTGTCTGTAACCTTGTATTGTTCGTCAATCTTGTCGAGCCGTTCGCGCGCCGCTCCTGTCGCCTCATTGATTTTGGCCTCTGCCTTCCGCGCCATGTCGCCCGCCGTGTCCATCCCTTGTTCGACCTTATTCTTCAGATCGAAGCGTTGGTCCAGGTCTTGCGCGGCGCGTCGCGCCGCATCGCGCAGTTGATCGAATATGCTGTTACTCATCGAAAATCCCTCCACTGAGCGTCTGTTTTGCATCTACGATGATAGCTTACGCCGGCGTGGGAGTGAAAGTTCACAGCCTTATTCGGCTCGGCCGGTCGTAAGGGGCGCCCGCAAGAGCGAGCGCGCCGGCCCAATTCGGCAGTAGGACAGACTGCAGTCCATCCACCCCGACTCCATGCCCCCGACTCTGCGGCATGGATAGGCTAGAGCCTATCCAAATATTTTCGTTGACAGACCGCCCTGCGCCGCGTAGACTTAGTGTACTTGATACACTAAGTTTGTCTCTGATGACCAGTGAGGGGCGATGGAAGCGAATATTGACAGTCACATTTTTTCAGGTCTGGCGACGGACCTTTATCAATTAACGATGGCCGCGGCCTATCACGCCAACGGCCGCGACGAACGCGCCAGCTTCGAGTTGTTCACGCGCAAACTTCCCGAAGGGCGTTCATACCTGATCGTCGCGGGCCTTGAGCAGGCGCTCGATTACCTCCGCGGTCTGAGCTTTTCGGCGGGCGAGATCGAGTATCTGCGGGGGCTGCCGGCGTTCGGTCATGTCTCACCGGAGTTCTTCGACTACCTGCGCGACTTCCGCTTCACCGGTGACGTGTGGGCGATGCCCGAGGGGAGCGTGGCCTTCGCGGGCGAGCCTTTATTGTTGGTGACCGCGCCGCTGATCGAGGCTCAGGTCGTCGAGACCTATCTGCTCTCGACGATCAATTTTCAAACCCTGATCGCGACCAAGGCCGCCCGCATCATCGAAGCGGCGCAAGGCCGCGGAGTGGTCGAATTTGGGACGCGGCGCGCTCACGGCTTCGGCGCGGCGGTTTACGCGGCTCGCGCGGCCTTCATCGGCGGCTGTGTGGGCACGTCGAACGTCGAGACGGGCAGGAGATTCGGCATCCCGGTCTACGGCACCGCCGCGCACTCGTTCACGATGGCCTTCGACAATGAGATGGACGCCTTCCGCGCCTACTTCAAGGTTTTCCCCGAGAGCGCTACTCTGTTGCTCGATACTTACGACACGATCAACGCGGCGCGATTGGCGACCGAGTTCGGGCCGGCGTTGCGTGGCGTGCGACTGGACAGCGGCGATCTGGTCGAATTATCGAAGCAGGTGAGGGCGATCCTGGACGAGTCCGAAATGCGGCGGACGAAGATTTTCGCCAGCGGCGACCTCAACGAATATAAGATCGCCGAATTGATCGCGGAGGGATCTCCGATCGACCTTTTCGGCGTCGGCACTGACCTTTCGACATCACGCGACGCGCCCGCGCTCGGGGGCGTTTACAAGCTAGTCGAAATCGAATTCGACGGGCTGGTGTCGCCGAAGATGAAGCTGAGCCGCGACAAGGCGACCTATCCATACCGCAAACAGGTCTGGCGCGAGACCACGGCCGACGGCTCGTTCGCCGGTGACGTCATAGCCAGGGCCGATGAGACCGATTTGCCGGGCGCGCCCTTGCTCAAGCTCGTGATGCGCGATGGCCGGCTCGCCGCGCCTCTTCCCGGCCTTCAAGAAGCTCAGGAGCGCGCGCGGCGACAGCTGGCAAGTTTGCCTGAGCCGTACAAGAGATTGATTGAGGCGCAGTCGTACCCGGTTCGATATAGTGATAAGTTAGAGCATAGCAGGATGGCCCTGCAGCGGGATTTTGAAAAACAGAGATGCGGTATTTAAGAATAAAGCCTGTGCAAATTAAACTTCAATTGCGTCAACAATGTGCAAGATGATCGCTGTGCGCAAATAGCCGGAGTTTTTGGAGTGCGGCGACAAGTCGCCGCACTCCAAATGTTGCCGCCATTTCAAGTCAAATGGTTGATTGCACTCAGCATTTAAGAATAAGTATTTCAGCCAGGAATGAACGCGAATATTCACGAATGGGAGATAAAGCGCAAATGAATCTTGAAGATCAAAATGGGATTCGTGTTCATTCGCGTTCATTCGTGGCTGATCATCTTTTCAGGAGGTTGAATCGTGAGAATCGAAATCAGGCAGGGAGACATCACCGATCAACAAGATATTGAAGCGATCGTCAACGCGGCGAACACAGACCTCGCGCTGGGGGCAGGGGTCGCGGGCGCGATCCTGCGCAAAGGGGGCGCGGTCATTGACGAAGAAGGCCGGCGCAAGGCTCCGATCCGTTTGGGCGAGGCCGCCGTCACTACGGCTGGCGCGCTGCCGAATAAATACGTCATTCACGCGGCGGCGATGGGGTACCGGGCCGAAGACCGCATGGTTCCGAAAGACCCGGGCACGGGATCGAGCGCCGAGATCATTCGCAGCGCGACGCTCGCCAGTCTTCGCCGGGCCGAAGAACTACAGTTGAAATCAATCGCCTTCCCTGCGCTCGCGACGGGGGTGGCGCGTTTTCCCGCCGACAGATGCGCGGAGGTGATGATCGCGGCGGCGCGTGGTTACGGCGCGGAACATCCCGACAGCTCCATTGAGCTGGTCGTTTTCGTTCTCTTCACGCTTGACGATTACGGAACTTTCAAACAATTCGCCGATCAGCGCAGCGAGCAATAGTTAGTGGGTTGTCCACTCGCCCCGCTCGCGGCCCTGATCCGAGTCCGAAGGTGAGGTAAAAAATGATATTCTTCGACGTAGACACCCAAAGGGATTTTATGGATTCAACCGGCGCGCTCTACGTGCCCGACGCCGAGGCGATACATCTGAACGTCGGGCGTCTGCTGCGCGAGGCCGGCGACCACAAAGTGACGACCGTCTCCTCGCGCTGCGCGCACGAGCCTGGCGACCCGGAGTTCGAGATATTCCCGCCGCATTGCATTGACGGCTCGCCGGGAGCGGAACGTGTCTTCGCTGACCTGCCTGCGCTGCCGCGCCGGGAGATCGAGGTCGACGCCACAGCCGACCAGCAGGCGCAAATCCGGCCCGCCACGCATTACGTCGTCAAAAAGAAGGTCTTCGACCTTTTCTCCAACCCTTGGCTGGAAGGGTTGAGGCGGAGGGGAGCTTTCAAAGGCGAATCGTGCGTCGTCTTCGGCGTCGCCACCGACTACTGCGTACGGGCCTGCGCGCTCGGTTTGGCCGAAGCGGGCGCCCATGTACTGCTCGTCGAAGACGCGATCCGCGGCGTCGCCGGCGAGACGACTGCGCGCACAATCGACGAAATGCGCGCCGCGGGAGTTGAATTCACATCGACTGATGAAGTATTGAAGAGGCTCATTTGATATTCGGAATTCGAGAATTGGTAAGGAGAGGGTCTGGCGAATGAGCAAGCTCAGCGATTACCCGCAACCATCAGTCACAGTCGATCTGGTGATCTTCACCATCGCCGAAGACGATTTGAAAGTTCTGCTGATCAGGCGCGGGCAGGAACCGTTCAAAGGGCGCTGGGCTTTGCCCGGCGGCTTCGTTGAGATTGACGAATCGCTGGAACGGGCCGCCGCCCGCGAATTGAAAGAGGAGGTCGGCGTGACGAACGTCTACCTGGAACAACTTTACACTTTCGGCGAACCGAAGCGCGACCCGCGCGGGCGCGTGATCAGCGTTTCCTATTTCGCGCTCGTCGATGCCGAACGCCAGCGTATCGTCGCTGCCTCCGACGCCGCCGAGGCGCAATGGCATTCCGTCTTCGACGCGCCGAAGCTGGCCTTCGACCACGCCAAGATTCTCGAGACTGCTGTCTGGAGGCTGAGAAACAAGATCGAATGGACGACCGTCGGCTACGAATTGCTGCCGAAGAAATTCACGCTCTCCGAACTGCAGCGCGTCTACGAGATCATCCTGCAACGCCCGGTGGACAAACGAAATTTTCGCAAAAAGATTCTGGCGCAGGGCCAGATCATCGAACTTAACGAAACCCGCTCGGACGTGGCGCACCGCCCCGCGGGCCTCTATTCATTTCGCAAACAGTAAGGATTTGCGCCCAAGGTAGTTTTCAAATATATGATGAATAGCCACAGAGGGCACAGAGGGCACAGAGGACACAGAGAAATCATTATATTCTCTGTGTCCTCTGTGCCCTCTGTGGCTATTCATCCGTTGTAATTCAAATTGAGCAGGCGCCTGATGGAGCCTCCGAAGATCGCCCGCGCCTGTTCTTCGCTCGCGCCGATTCGGTTCAGAGCGTCGATTTGAGCGTCAAACACGCTTGCGACCCACCCGCGCGGGAAGAACGACGAGTCTGTGCCGAAGAGCAATCGCTCGCTCCCGACCACGTCGAGCGCGCGTTTGAAGACCGCCGGCAGATCAACCGGCGCGGCTTCATATTTCATCCACTTGTTCGTGCTCGACGTGTCCACGTAAACGTTTGGGCAGAGGTCGGCCAGCATCATCGTCTCGCGGAACATCCCCGCGCCGAAATGTGGAATGATGAATTTCGTTTTTGAGAACTCCGCGGCGAGTCTGTAAATTTCCAGCGGGTTTGACCTGCGCATATCGAAAAGGCTAGGCAAGGAGAGTTTCTTGCGCACGCCCACTGAAAGCGCGCCGCAATGAACGAAGACTGCGGTTCCCAGCCTCTCGCTCGCGAGAGCGGCCACGGCGCGGACGCCTTCATTTTCGGCCATCGAATATTGATGCATCGCCGGAAACAGACAGACGACGCGCAATCCCAGATCGTCGAACGCCCGTCGCGCCCGCGATTCGGCGTCGGGCTTCGTCGGGTCGAACATAAACGCGCCTGCGATCCGAGTCGGGAATGCCGCCGCCGCCGAGGCGACGGACTCTTCGTCCCCCGGAACGCTGGCGATCATCAACGCGCCGGAGACGCCGTGACGGTCGAATTCCGACGCCCAGATCGCCGCCAACTCCGCCGGATCGCGCGGCGGCATTGTCCAACCGGTTATCTCCCCGACGCGCCCAATGGGGTTCGGCTCAATTCCGAGTTGCGGGGATTGGCTGATGAGCGTCTCGAAAAATTTGTGGGAGAAGAAATGCGTGTGAGCGTCGAATACTTCCAGATCGGCGAATGGAGTGTTCTTTTTCAACATGTTTAGCTCCTCTAAAAATCAACCGCGAAGAAACGAGGAAAACGAAGAAAGAGCCGGAAAAATCTTCGCGCTCTTCGTTTCTTCGTGGTTGATTTTCATTTGTACTCTGATTCGAACATTATGCCAACCATCTTCACCCATGGGGCGATAGGATTCACGGCGATGAGGCCGGCCTTCGGCGCGGGATCCGACCGCCGAGTCCTGATCGCGTCAATTCTGCTTCCGGTCCTGCCGGACGCCGACGCGCTGTTGACGCCCTGGATTCCATATGCGCATCCTTTCGGGCATCGAGGCTTCACCCATTCATTGCTCTTCGCCGCTCTGGTCGGAGCGGGGGCGGCGGCTCTGGCCGTTCGCGGAAAGTGGGGCCATTCATTCATGAAGCTCGCGATCTTCTTCGCGGCGGTCACGGCGTCGCACGGGTTGTTCGACGCGATGACGAACGGGGGGCTGGGCGTGGCCTTCTTCGCTCCTTTCGACAATACGCGATATTTCCTGCCCTGGCGTCCGATTCCCGTTTCGCCGATGTCCGCAGCCGGATTGATGACGAGTCGCGGATTGCGCGTCATCCGATGGGAGTTCGCGCTATTCTGGGTCTTTGCGATCGCGGCGGCGTTTTGGGACAGGCGAAGCGCGCCGCGCGCGGTCATCGCCGCTCTGCTCTTGATCGCCGGAGCGATCGCATGGGTTCGGGCGCTGAGTTCCTATTGAAAATGAAGAATGTTGCCGGTATCTTTGCCCTCTCAAACCACTCTCGAAGTTCCGTTCACACTCTCGAATTAGGATTTCAACTGATGTCAGACACTCAGAACACTTTTCTGTCTTTTCTGTATCGGCTCGACGACGACGACTGGAAAAAGGTCGTCGATGAATTGCAGTGGGCGATTCATCCGGTCGACGGCCGGGCCACGCGCATCTGGTTCGCATTCTTCCCGGTAAAACTCCACCGGGCGTTGGCCGATTCGCCCGAACCGGCCGAGACGGAGAGAAGACTGCTTCTCAAAGGCAAGTACAGTTTGGCCGACCAGGTCGATTCCTCTGCGGATTTTATGTACGGCCACCGTTACTGGCCCAATGTGAAGCGCGCGGTCGCCGAACATGCCGTGACAGCCATTTCGACTGCGCCTTTCGCCGATCAAATTCGCGAGGTCGCGCGAAAGGTCTCGGAGAACGTCAACGCGTCCGAATCACTGCTCGTGGGCATCGTCGCGGTCGCGTTCGGCTCGCTGCAACAGGTAGGGCTGGATTTCTTCAGACGACCCGCCGCGCCCGACAAGTACGGCAAGGACTGGAATAAGTCGGCGGAGAAGGTCGTCGAAGAACGGGCGAAAGACGACAAGCAGGGATTGATGGGAATCTTCCGGTCGGTCAATAAAATGTTTACCGTCAATTTCCGTGAGCAGATTCCCGGTTGTTCGTTCAAAGTCCTCAATCAGCAGGATGTGACGATGGCGGGCCGAAGCTACAAAGGCGATCACACCGCCCAGGATTCGCGCGCCATGCCGGGCGAAGGGCCGATTCCCGTCGAATGCCGCTCGGCTTCGTGTGGCTCGTGCTGGGTCGGCGTCCTCTCGGACACCGGCAAGATTTCGCCCCCGAACGCGCGCGAGATCGAGCGCTGGCGTTATTTCGGCTACGAAGGCTTCACCGGCGATAAAGATTCGCCGATCCGGCTTGCCTGCCAGTTGAAAGCCACGGGCAACGTGACCCTGGCCATCCCGCCGTGGAACGGGCAGATCGGCAAGCTGGACGAAAAAGAGAAGACCGCGACCGCTTGAATTATGAAGATGGTTTGCCACAGAGAACACAGAGAACACAGAGGGGGGATGAATTCTCTGTGTTCTCTGTGTTCTCTGTGGCTATTCATACATGTGAAAACCGGTATGTTGGCTGAAACTCTTTTCTCAAAATCCATAACGCAAATCGGAGGATCAGACAGATGAAAAAAGACGCCTTGATCCGCATGGCGGCATTCGCCGCGTTACTCGTCGCTCTTGCGACTCAAGCCCCGCTTTCGTGGAGCGTTGCTGCGCAAAATACCGCTTTTGAAAAAATAGCCCGCTCGGTCAGCATCTATCGCGACAATTGGGGCGCGCCGCACGTTTATGGCCCGACCGACGCGAGCGTCATCTTCGGGTTCATTTACGCCCAGGCCGAAGACAATTTCTGGCAGATCGAAGACAGTTACATTCAAGCCCTGGGCCGCGCGTCGGAGGTTTACGGCGAACAGTCGCTCAATGCGGATCTGACCAACCGCGCGCTCGAAATAGTCAAAGTTTCACAAGCCGAATACCCGAAGTTGAGCCCGCAGATGAAGGAGATTTGCCAGGCGACGACCGACGGACTGAACTACTTCCTCGAAAAGAACCCGCAGGTCAAGCCGCGACTCATTACCAAGTTCGAGCCCTGGCACCTGCTCGCGTTCGGACGGTTCGCGCAATATCAGCTCTTCATCTATCGCCGCGCGGGCATTCGCGATTCCGAGATTCGCACGGCGGTTCAGGAAGTTAAGGCGGAGGGGCAGGGAAGCGGAGGGGCCGAGGATGGAGGATTGAAGATCGAAGATCGAGGATCGAGTAATGCGCTGCAATCTTCGATCCTCGATCCTCGATCCTCTATCCTCGGTCCCTCGGGCGATGACGTGATTGGGTCGAACACCTGGGCGATCGCCCCGTCGAAGAGCGCGTCGGGGCACGCGATGCTTTTCATCAACCCTCACCAGCCGTTCTTCGGCCCCGGCCAATGGATCGAAGGCCACGTCCACAGTGAGAGCGGCTGGAATATGTCTGGCGCGACTTTCCCCGGCTCGCCATTCCCTACGCTCGGCCACAACGACAATCTAGGCTGGAGCCACACCGTCAACGTCCCCGACATCATCGACGTCTGGGTCGAGAAATTCGACGACCCGAAGAATCCTTTGAATTACAAGTACGGCGCCGGCTATCGCGCCGCGACCGAATGGGCGGACACAGTCAAAGTCAAAACTGATAAGGGCATCGAGACGCGGTCGTTCAAATTCCGCAAGACCCATCACGGCCCTGTAGTCGCAGTGCGCGACGGCAATCCGCTGACCGTGCGGATGTCTAAGTTCGAAAGCTTCGGCGGGGTCGAGCAGCGCTATATGATGAGCAAGGCGCGAAACTTCAAGGAGTTTCGCCAGGCGATGGCGCGACTCGACGTGGCGATGTTCAACACGATGTACGCCGACAGGGAAGGCAACATCTGGTATCTCTATAACGGCGCGGTCCCCAAGCGCGATCAAAAATATGACTGGCTGAAACCGGTCGACGGCAGCGATCCAGGCGCGGAATGGCAGGGCTATCACACGATTGACGAACTGCCGCAAATCTTCAATCCGCCGTCGGGCTGGGCGCAGAATTGCAACGCCACACCGTTTTTCGCCACCGAAGAGGGCAAAGGAAATCCCGACGCGTCAAAATATCCGAAGTACATGATCGGCGAAAACGACAACGCGCGCTCGCGCATTTCACGCCGGCTGCTCGGAGAAAAGGCCAAATTCTCTTTCGACGATTTGGCGAAGGCCGCGTTCGACACGCGCGTGATCGAGGCCGAAACGCAAATCCCGCCGCTCGTCGCCGAGTGGGAAAAATTGAAGGCTCAGGACGCTGCGCGCGCCGAAAAGACAGCCGAGGCCGTCGCCGCGCTGAAATCGTGGAACGGCGTCAGCGCTATAGATTCCGTCCCGATGACTGTTTTCACTTTGTGGTTTTACACCTCGCTTCAGCCTCAAGCGCAGGCGATGACCAAAGACAATCCTTATCCGAAAATCGCCGTCCTGGAATACGTCCTGGGCGACATAGCCAAGAATTGGGGGACGTGGAAGGTCGCGTGGGGAGAGATCAACCGCATTCAGCGCATTCACACCAGCGGCAATCAGGAGCCGTTCAGCGACGACAAGCCGAGCCTACCCGTGGCGGGAGGCCCCGGCGATCCGATCGGCATCGTCTTCAATTTCTACTCGCCCGTGGCCAGAGGGCAGAAGCGGCGCTACGGCATAGTCGGCCATTCCTTCGTCAGCGTGGTCGAATTCGGCCCGAAGCCGCGCGCCATGTCGCTGCTTCAATTCGGCCAGAGCGCCGACCCGCAGTCGAAGCATTATTTCGACCAGGCCGAGTTGTATTCGAAGCAGCGATTCAAACCTGCATGGTTCACGCTCGACGAGATCAAGGCCAATCTCGAACGAGCTTACAATCCTTGATTGAACTTTTCCCTCGCGGGCTCGTTATCTTAAACTTAGCCACTCAGCGGGACTTTGACACGCGTTTATGGTTTTTGAAGATTAAATGCGCCCATGCAATCCAATGTAGGGGCGGGATTTCCCCGCCCCTGCCCGGGATCCAAGCGATGGGGCGGGGAAATCCCACCCGTATATCGCACCCGATCTTTCAAACGAGAGATTGCGCGAGGAAATTGGTATTTATCTCGAACGCCGATCAATGCGAACGGCGTGAATGTCGTTCCATAAGGCGCGAAGTTCGGTGAACCGGATATTTCACAACAGCCAACTCATGGAGGTCTATTATGCGCGCTTACGTTCCAGGGTTCGACTATGACTTCTTTATCAGCTATGCGCATGTAAATAATCAATCGAAGATTGAAAATGAAAAAGGATGGGTGACGAATTTCAACGATTCATTCAAGCTCTTTCTGGCCGAAGAACTGGGGCGCCGGGAGAGTTTCTCCGGGTGGATAGATGACAAACTGCGCGGCAACAATGATTTCGATGATGAGATTAAACACGCCCTGCGCAGTAGCGCAATCCTCATCTTCATATACTCTGAAGGCTACGTTTCGTCACGGTGGTGCCGGCAAGAGTTGAGTTATTTCTGCGAGTTGGCACGACCCGATTTTAAGCTGAAGGTAAATAATCAGTTTCGCCTGTTTCGAGTCGAGCTTGACTCCGTTGATGAGATTCCACACGACGACGATTTTAACCCCGTTCCGGAGCTCAACAGTGAAATGACCGGCTACAAGTTCTATGAAAAAGTTGGGGAAATTGACGCGCCGCATCGTCGTGTTAAGGAATGGGATCCCGATCAGAGGTATTGGGAACAGATGCGTCGGGTTGCTGTCCACGTCGCTGATTTGCTCAAGCAGATGAAGAAGAGAAAGGGGCAAGCGCTGCATCCCCCAAAACCTAAACCGGATGGCAAGCCCGACCTTGTCATATATCTGGCGGAGACGACCGATGACCTTGAAGATGAGCGGTACAAGTTGAAAACGGCGCTGGAGAACCTTGAGGATAAAGGTGTCAGAGTCGTCCCGGAATTACCGCTCTCTTTGAGCGATCCCAACCTGGCTCAGACGATTCGCAATGAGCTATCGAAAGCGACGATCTCGATTCATTTGATCGGAAAGTATCACGGCAAGAAGCCCGTCAACGAAGAACGCTCCATTGTGCGCCTGCAACGTGATCTGGCGCTTGAAATTTCGAAGGAAAAGAAACTTGATCGTTTGTTCTGGCTGCCGCCGGAACTTGACCTGGACATTGTCAGCGCGCCGCATCGCGAATTCATCGAATCGCTTGAAGAAAAACCAGGCGATGCGCCGGAGGCCGAGTTGCGGCGCTGCGGCATCGAAGAGCTGAAGGAGATTGTTTTGAGCAGGATCCTTCCGCCAGCCCCGCCGCCTGATAGCCACCTGATCTATTTACCCTTCCTGCCACAAGACAGGAATGGAGCGGTCCAGTTGAAGAAGTTACTGCGCGAGGAAAAACTCGACATAAGGCTGCTGGCGCATGACGCCGGCGATCTTGAAAGGCTGAAACCTCATCACGAGTCGTCGCTCAACAGCAGTGACGCCGTGTTGATCTATTACGGCCACGACGCGTTATGGGCTGAAACGCGCGCTTTGGAAACGCGCGATATAGCCAAGGTCCGCCGGAGCAACCGCCCGCTCAAAGCCATGGCCATCTGTGACGGCCCGCCTGTGAACAAGAAGGACGACCTGGGCGTTGACTTCGAGGGCTTGATCGTCGTTGATTGCCGCGACACCATCGACCCTAAGAAGTTGCAGAGTTTTATCAAAGCGATCAAGAGTTGAACTGATACTGAATGGAGGCTGTCGCAATGGTCGGAGATATGTCTGTTTCACCCAAACATTTCGACGAAAAAAATCCTTTTCCCGGTCTGCGCCCGTTCGAGCCTCACGATGCCGATCTGTTCTTCGGGCGCGAGCGCGAGATCACAGATATGCTCGGACGGCTGGTCAAACGTCATTTCCTGGCCGTGCTCGGGTCTTCGGGCTGCGGCAAATCGTCATTGATCAAAGCCGGTCTGATCCCAACGCTGCAATACGAGAAGATGGACGATGGTAATCCTGCCTGGCGAATCGCGGTCATGCGTCCCGGTGACAACCCGATCATGCAATTGGCCAGGGCTTTGAACGCCGAACAGGCGCTTGGGAAGTTCGCCGGTTCGATGGAGGAGTTCGCGCCTTTGCTGCAAATGGCGCTGCGGCGCAGTTCGCGGGGAATAATCGAAGCGCTCGAAATAATCGAAGCGTCTCCCAATACGCAATTGCCGGTGGAAGCCAAGTTGCTCGTACTGGTTGATCAATTCGAGGAACTTTTTCGCTTCCCTCACCGCAGCGAGAGCGCAAGGGCAATGGATGAAGCGCGCGCCTTCGTTAACATGCTGCTGGACGCGGCCGCTCAGCGCGAGTGGCCGGTTTACGTCGTGATAACCATGCGTTCGGAGTTTCTGGGCAATAGTGCTGCTTTTCCCAGGCTGACCGAGGCCATCACCGAGGGGCTGTTTCTGCTGCCGGATATGACGCTGGATCAACTGCGCGACGTGATCAAAAGGCCGATTGCAAAGCGTAACGGCGAGATCGCCGAACGGCTGGTCAACCGGCTGCTCAACGATCTGGGAAGCGCATCAGACCGTCTGCCCATCCTGCAACACGCGTTGATGCGTCTGTGGACACATTGGGTTCCACTGCGGGGGGCAGATCCTATGGATTTCCAGCACTACGATTTCATCGGCCAACTGAAAGGCTCGCTCTCGAAGCACGCAGAGGGGATTTATGAGGAGTTGAAGCCGCGCGAACAAAGATTGGCCGAAGCCCTCTTCCGAGCCATCACCGAAACTATCGACGACAATCGAACCGTGCGCAGGCCGACGAGGCTCGGCCACATTTGCGAAAGCGCTGACGCGACATTGGGAGAAATGATCGCTGTGATTGACATCTTTCGCGCGGACGGACGTTCTTTCCTGATGCCGCCGAAAGACGTCTCGCTCAACGAAGAAACGACGATTGACATCTCGCACGAGAGCCTGATCCGCCAGTGGGAGCGCCTGAGCCAATGGGCGGCCGATGAAGTCAAGGCGTCGAAGCTCTATGGGGACCTCAAAAGAGACGCGCAGACCTGGGTTGATAAAGGCCGCAATGAAGACTGGCTTTACAGGTACGGGCGGCTGACTGAGGCTCAACAGTGGGCCGATGCGCATCCGCGACTGATCAAACCTCCGCTGACCGAATTCCTTCTAGCTAGCGGCGAGATGCAAAAGTTCGCCGCGCTGATCGCGCGCGTCGAAGAGTGGCGACAAGAGGACCGTGATGAAAGCCTACTGCTGCGCGGTAAAGAATTGAGAAAGGCCGAGGAATGGTTTGCCGCGAAATCTTCACAAGGGTCGCCGAAGGGGGAATTGAAAGAATTTGTCGCCGCCAGCCGGCAAGAGAGCAGGCGAAAGAAGCGTCTCCAAGCCATGCTGGCCATTGTTCTACCGGCGTTGGTCGGCGTTTCAGTGATTGCTGGCCGGAAGTGGAGAGAGGCAGTAACTTCTGGACAAATTGTAAATGCGGAAAGAAAAATTGTAGATGCGGAAAGAGATGCGGTAAGAAAGGAAGCCCAAAAACAGAAAGATGTTGAAAATGCAGCGCTGAAGCTGATCTCAAATCTCGAAGCCGATGCGTTGCAGCGAGAGATCCGTCGCAAGCCGAAAGTTGTTGAGATATTACAGCAGTTTGACATGGTTGACGAGAATCAGGTCGCGGATGCGGCCAGTAAGGCCGAGAGCCTGAACCGGCAAATTCTGAAATCGGTGAACATCTACTATTTCCCCAAGGAAGGTGACAGAACCAAATTCGTTGACGCGCTGAAGACGACAGGTTATCAAGTTGCGACCAGACCTCGCCAGGGCAATGCTCCCACTAACGCCATATGGTGGTCGGTTGGCGTTAGCCTCGATGATCTGAAGTTTATCGCATACACGCTGATCAGCAATAGAAACAGGATTCAATACATCGGACGGTCTGAGCGATCCAACAACACAATTCAGATTGGCGGCCGTCCGCAATCGCTGGATCAGCCCTTCTGGACAATCAAACAGGTGGACGACATGAAGGAACTGCCGGTTAATAACGAGCGGGAATATGCGAAGTGATGAATATGGGTCAGACACATTTGCTCTTCCTGCTATGCTGTGCGATGGGGCCGGTTGTTGGCGGTCCTCACGCCGCAACAAAATTCTCCTGCTTTCTCTGGGGCGAGATCAAGGCTAATCTCGAACGCGCCTACGGTTGTCAGTTGAACTTTTCTCACGCCGGTTCGTTATCTTAAACATCGCCATTCGGCGAGATTTTGACGCGCGTTTAATTTCCAGGAGGCCGATATGTTCTGCCCACAATGCGGCGCTGAAATCGCATCTGATCGCGTTCGATTCTGCACTCATTGCCGTTTCCCTATTGGCTCGATGAAAGAGTTCATCGTGACCGAGGCGGCGAAGATCGAAGCCGAAGAGGGGAAGAAAATCTACCCGCCGCGCCAGCGCGACATCACGCTTGGCGCGGGGCTGATGCTCGTAGGCGTAATCAAGGCTTTTTTGCTAATGTCATCATTAGGTGGCAGCAACCGTGGAGAAAAGTTTAGTATTTATCTGTATTTGCTTTGCCTCCTATTCAGCGCATATCTTCTATTGTCACAACTGTCTCCCAAACAGCGTGGTTTGACCATCGGGGCGACGCTTATGTTCATAGGCTCCGTGCTGTCTGTCCCGATTGGATTAGCGACTGACCCACCCGGCGCGCTGCTCATCCCTGCCCTCCTTTTGCCTATAATCCTTTTCTGGGTAAAGCTCGTTCGCGCGTTTATGCGAATCTTCTTCGATAAAGAGGTTCTGCCTGAAAAGAATGCCTCTCCACACCCGCAGCCATCGCTGAATCTGATCGCCGCTTCCGCATCGGCATGGCAGTCGGCGCAGAACGCGGCGGATGTCGAACCAACTACGAACCGCATGAAGGAGGCTGAAATGGCTATCCCTTTCAGCGTCGCCGAAAACACGACCGAGACGCTAAAGAATAAACAGTCGTTCACTCAGTCATGAATTATGGCATTTAAAAAAATAATGCCCCCAGGCGCCGGTAACGTTGTGG
>DATEMG010000353.1:0-5615 GCA_035275805.1 Blastocatellia bacterium | reverse complement strand
TAGCGACGGGCGGGTGGCTTTTTACGTGATGTGGACGCATGCGCCGGCGCTGTACAGAGCCATCGAACAGTTAATGCGGCAAGGCGGTCGCGGCATGGTCAATGGCGGCGTGGACCGCACGCCGCACATCCTGCCTGCGATGACAGACGGCTGGAATGGGCTGAGGCGAGGGCTGCCGCAAAGCCTGATCGACATGGAAACCGCCGCCCCCACTACCGGAGTCGGCGCGTGGCTAGGTCATCAACTGCGTCCGCTGTTAGCTCCGCTCACCCTGCGCGCCGAACCGCTGCCGCCGGCCGCGAAGGCCGGCCTGGCCCTCGGGGCGGTGGCGCTGGTCGTTCTCGGCGCGCGAGCCTTCAGACGCGATTCGCGGAGAAACGATTGGAGGCGATCTTTCAGCAGGTTGTGGGGGTAAGTTATGGCTATCGAACTCAACCACACAATAGTGCCAGCACGCGACAAGGTCGCCTCGGCGAAGTTTTTCGCGAGAATTTTCGGACTTCGCTACGAAGCGCCGGAATCGCATTTCGCCCCCGTCCGGGTGAACGAATCGCTCACCCTGGACTTTGACAACCGGGATCGGTTCGAGAGCCATCATTACGCGTTCAAGGCGCCTGAGGAGGATTTCGATGCGATCTTCGGGCGCGTCCAGGCCGATGGCATCCCGTACGGGAGCGGGCCTTACTCACTGGAGGACCGGAAGATCAACCAGCGGGGCGGCGGACGCGGCGTCTACTTTCGCGACCCGAATGGGCACGTCCTTGAGCTGCTCACCGTGGGGTGATGTCATTTGATCACCAGCGCCGTGAGCAGCATCGGCAGGGTAGAAAGTAAAGAAAGGAGAGCAGTTATGTCTGAAGGCGGCGCAAGGGGGAAAGCGCACAATAAGGCGTGAACGCAGCCCACGGGGAGAGTACGTCAAAAGCCGGGTAAGCCCGGCCGCAAGAAGATCATAGGCGGCGCGGGACGTAGCGCGGCGAAATCAAAACACGCGGCGGAGCGAGCGGCGGGCGGCCGTACGAGCGAGACCAGGAAAGCAGGCCCGAAGAAGATCCCGGCCGGAACAACAACGCGGTCTGGCGACAAGTAGCGATGGTGACAGAGGTGACAATTCACCCATTCGAGCGGATCGCCGACCATTTACTCAAAGCCGTTCGCGCGGCGATTGAGGAACGTTTCGGCCTGCAAACGGCAATCGGCAAAGAGTTGGCCACGCCGTCGCAGGCCTACTCGCGCGAGCGCGGGCAATATCTTTCGTCGCCATTTCTTGATCTGCTCGCCGGGCGAGCGAGAGGCGGGAATCAGATTCTGCTCGGAGTTACAGACGTGGATCTCTATGCGCCAGAACTCAACTTCGTCTTCGGCGAGGCGTCGAGCGCCGACCGCGTGGCCGTCATTTCCATCGCTCGACTCTACTCAATTACAAGCCCGGAAAAAGATAGAGAGAAGACAGTTGAACGGAGGGCTGGCGCCGAGGCGATACATGAGCTTGGTCACGTTTTCAACTTGAGTCACTGCTCTCGGCGTGATTGCGTAATGTGGTTTTCCAACACTTTGGCGGAGACAGATCGCAAGGGGACGCAATTCTGCCCGCAGCATTTCCAGGAACTTAGACAGGCGATGCGGCGATGAGCGCCGATAGCCGACCACATCTTTGTTCGGCATGCGATTCAACACCTAAAGTCGGCGCCGCGTCGCCCGCCGGACGGCTCAACGAACCAGTTGTAAGCGAGAGCTGAGATAGCGTTGACGCTATCGTATCTAAACTACGACGGCCTGGCGCACTGCTGTGAGCACCTTCTGATCCGATGGGAACCTCAACCACCCCTTTTTCGCCACTACCTGATTGCCTACCCAAACGCTGAACTCGCCGCGGTCGCCTTCGACTAGTTCCGGCTGTACTCCTAACTCACGCTTGATCAATTCCGCCACACGGGCGGCTCGTGGCTGATACGACGCTCAAATCTTGCAGAACCGGATGCGCACTGATTGCATGGTTATATTCCTCCAAACTCTTCAAAGTTTCCTACCTTCTCATCTTTTCCTATCTCAGCATCTGAGGGAAGAAATGGCAAGGAGGATGAAGCTCTGATTTTGCCTGACCATGATCACCTTGAGTCTCGCACCGGTTTGATGAGTCCCCAATAGATAAAATAGAGAATCGATAAGAGAGACGTCACTCCAGATTACCGAAAGCAGTCGAATTCGCCAACCGTATCCGTCTCACCTCAAGGATCAAGCTGGGTTCTATGCTTTTTTTTGAATTTTCCACCCACCATTCAGGAGCTGGACCGTCGCGCACGCCGGTCCACCATCTCCGGCGGTCCCAGAGATACGCGCCTCCAGTAAGACGCTAGATTTTGACAACGCCTCTTCGATCAGCTCCCAAGTTATACCCGAAAGCGGTATCTTAGCGCGCCTCGACCAACAGGAATCCGATTGCCCAGCATATGTTCCTGAGTTGATGTAGATAAATCTGCCGGCTGGAGGACCTTGCACAAACGGGCCGCGAAAGTTCGGCCTGTCGCCAGTCCGTTCGTTTACGATGTTCACTGTGAAGTCAAAAGAAGTGTTTTCTCCGGAATCGGAAGAAGGCGGAACTAGATCGTCTTTGCCTTGCTGCAAACAAAACGGCACGCCAGCCGGAGGTTTAATCAGCGTGATACGCAATGGGAGCAAACGAGTCATCTTTATTTTCTCCTTCTTCTGAATGAGGCCTTCAAATTCCGAGAAAAAGGCCTCCGCGTCTTGAAAGTCCTGTGATTTCCTGACTACGGTCTCGTCGGGAAGCGCGAAGCTAAGATCTGAAAGGCGCTGATCGCCAGTCGCCTTTGCAAAGCGCTACGGGGAATACTAACCGCCATCCTTTCGCCCGTCACGCCTGGCGCCTCGCCGCCGAAACTCACGTCAACGAACATTCCGCGTCTCAATACCTCTCCGTGGATTGACCATCCGAACGGTAGGGAGCATCATAACTTCGTTTATTCATCGTGGATGGCGGGCAGCGGTGTTTTTCACGCGACAATTCTGCATTTACTCGGCTTCGACCACACGCGGCTTATTATCGCTACGGTGGGCGTGGCTTGCGCCTACCGGCTTTCACATCAACGTCGTCAACGGCTTTTTAGCCTGAAAGGAGATTCATATGTCATCTCACCCGTCACGACGCGAGTTCCTGCAGTTATCGACACTGGCCACAGCGGCTTTTGTCTCAAGCAAGGCAGGCGGCGCGCCGGTAGTCCCAGTTATTATCGATACACACATGCATTGCTTTGCGGGCGTGGACGACTCGCGCTTTCCTTATCATCCACGCGCGCCATACCGTCCGCCTGCCGCGGCCACGCCGGAGCGTCTGTTGAAATGCATGGACGGCGCGGGCGTCAATCATGCCATCGTCGTGCATCCGGAGCCGTATCAGGACGATCACCGCTACCTCGAGCACTGCCTGCAAGTCGGCAAAGGCCGTTTGAAAGGAACCTGTCTGGTCTTTGCCGATCAGCCAGAGTCAGTCAATCAACTGGATGGCCTGGCGAAGCGCGGCGATATCGTGGCGGCACGGATTCACGCCTACGCGCCTGACCGGTTGCCGCCTTTCGGCAAGCCTGAACTGCGCGCGTTGTGGAAGAAGGCGAGCGATCTGGGGATGGCCGTGCAACTTCATTTCGAGCCGCGCTACGCGCCGGGTTTCGAGCCTTACATCCGCGAGTTTGCGAAGACCAAAGTGATCATTGACCACCTCGGGCGACCGTTTCAGGGGACGCCGGAAGAGCATGCGGTCGTTGTGCGCTGGTCGCGCTTCTCCAACACGGTGATGAAAATCGCCGCTTTGCCGCAACCGACCGAATACCCACACCGCGATATCGGGCCGATCATCAAACAGTTGTGCGACGCATACGGCGCCGACCGGATGATTTACGGCGGGGGCTTTGGCCCGACGGCCACGCCAGAAACCTACCGCGCCGCGCGCGAACGTGTACAGTCATATTTATCGCACTTGAAGCCGGAAGAACAGGCTAAGGTCCTGGGTCAAACCGCCGTCAGACTCTTCGGTTTTTCAGACGGTTAGTTCCCTGCATCTAGTGTTACTTATTAAATGACAATAAAATATGCTGGCAAAATTCATTTGTTTCGTGTTTCTCGCGCAAATACTAATATGTTTCTCCGATCTGTTTCTGCTCTTCGCGTTTACCTCCATATCGCCAATAAGAGCTCAGCAGAACAATGCGGACGTTCGCAGTCTTCCGCCAAAAGGTATCGAAGTCTCAGCCGCCGATCGCGCCGAACTCGAAGCTGGCCTCGCCGAACTCGGCAAAGAGATCGAAGAGGCGCGTGTTGAATTGAAAAGCAAGCCTGCATTACTCGATCTGGCGCCTGACGTTCAAATCTTTCACAACGCCGTCCGTTACGCTCTCGCTTACAACGAATTCTTCAAGCCGGAAGAGGTAACGATCGCCAAATCACAGATCAAGCAAGGTCTTGAACGAGCGCGCGCGTTGCGCGAAGGAAAGGCGCCGTGGACGACGCAGACCGGCCTCGTGGTTCGCGGCTACGTTTCTGACATTGACGGATCAGTTCAACCGTACGGGCTAGTGGTTCCCGCGAGTTATCAACAAAGCCTGCCCTTTCAATATCGTTTGGACGTCTGGTTCCACGGACGCAACGAGACGCTGAGCGAAGTCAACTTCATCAACGACCGGACGAAGAATCCCGGACAATTCGCTCCGCCGAACGCGTTAGTGCTGCACCCATACGGCCGATACTGCAACGCGAACAAATTCGCCGGTGAGGCGGATCTATTCGAAGCTCTCGATCACGTCCGCCACCATTATCCGATTGATGAAAACCGTGTCAGCATTCGCGGGTTTTCGATGGGCGGCGCGGCCACCTGGCACATCGCCGCGCATCACGCCGGGATGTGGGCGGCTGCAGCGCCTGGCGCAGGCTTCGCCGAAACGCCTGATTACCTTAAGCTCAACCGCGACGACGCGCCCTGGTACGAACAAAAGCTCTGGCATTTGTACAACGCCACCGATTACGCTGCGAACCTCGTCAACCTACCTACCGTCGCTTACAGCGGCGAGTTAGACCGTCAGAAACAGGCTGCGGACGCCATGGCTCGCGAACTGAAGCTCGAGGGCGTCGAACTCACCCACATCATCGGACCGAAGACCGAACACAAATACCATCCCGATTCGATCAAGGAGATCGACCGCCGGATTGACAGTATCGTCGCGCGCGGACGCGACCCGCTGCCACACAAGGTGAAGTTCACAACCTGGACGTTGCGGTATAACAAGATGTTCTGGGTGACGATTGACGCGCTCGGCGAGCACTGGGAGCGCGTCCGTGTTGATGCGGAAATTACCGATTCTTCGACCGTGCGAGTCAAAACGCGGAATGTAACGGCGTTGTCTCTGGAGATGCCTTCTGGAATGTGTCCGCTCGACAATACGCGCAAGCCGGTGGTCATCCTCGACGATCAGAGAGTCGAAGCTACGCCGGTTTCGTCCGACCGTTCGTGGACGGCGCATTTCCACATGAATGGCAACCGCTGGTCGTTAGTTGAAACAGTTGACGACGGCGCATTAGCCAAACGCCACGGCATGCAGGGTCCG
>DATEMG010000352.1:0-10532 GCA_035275805.1 Blastocatellia bacterium | reverse complement strand
CGCTTCTTCGCTCGCTTCGGCGCGCCGCAGAACGCCGGTCAGATTTCCTTCGTGCATCACGGCTATGCGGTCGCTGATGCGTAGAATCTCTTCCAGGTCGCTGCTGATGACAATCACCGCCGCGCCGTCGGCGGCCAGTTGATTGATCAATTCGTAAATCTCGCTCTTCGCGCCGATGTCTATGCCGCGCGTCGGCTCGTCGAAGATGATCACCTTCAATTTAAGCAATAGCCATTTCGCCAGTACGACCTTCTGCTGATTGCCGCCGCTCAGCTGCGAAACCTGCGCCTCGACCGAAGGGGTCTTGACGCGCAACTTCGACGACATCTCGACTGCGGCCTTGTTCTCGGCGGCGAAATCGACCAGGCCGCCTCTGGCGTAACTCGTCAAAGTCGCCAGCGTGGTGTTCTCGCGCACAGTCCAACTGGTTATTAACCCCAGGTTGCGTCGGTCTTCGGGAATCAGGCAGAGGCCTTTGTCGATCGCTTCTTGCGGCGAGGAAATTTCCAACTCGGCGCCGTCGAGTATGGCCCTGCCGCCGAGCGCCGGCTCGACGCCGAAAAGGGCTTGCGCGACTTCGCTGCGCCCGGCGCCGACCAGGCCGGCGACGCCGAGGACTTCGCCCCGGCCCACATTGAATGAAACGGGCTTATCCGGATATCGGCGCGTGCGCAAGTGTTCGACGACAAAGTAATCAGGTTGAACGGATTCGGTCTTCGGCGTGTGGACGTGTTGCAGATCGCGTCCGACCATCAACTGCACGATGCGGTCGTGGTTCATCTCCTCGCGTTCGAGCGTTCCGGCGTTGGCCCCGTCGCGCAGCACGACGACGCGGTCGGCGACCTCGGTCACTTCTCCCAGACGGTGTGAAATGTAGATGACGCTGACGCCATGCGAGCGGAGGTCTTTAACGACTTCGAGCAGGCGGTTGGTCTCGGCGAGCGTGAGGCTCGACGTAGGCTCGTCCATAATCAGCAGCCGCGTGTCGAGCGAAAGCGCCTTGGCGATCTCGATCATCTGGCGATGGGCGATTGAGAGGTCGCCCGCCTGCGCGCGCGGCGAGACGTCAACGCCGAGCCGTTTGAGCAGCTTTTCGGTCTCGGCTTCGATCCGCCGCTGGTCAATCAGATTCAGGAATCCGCCGAAGCGCGGCTCGCGCCCGAGGAAAACGTTCGCCGCGACATCCAGATTCGGCAGCACGTTCAACTCCTGATGAATGAACCCGACGCCAAGCCGCATCGAATCGTTCACCGAATGGATAATGACCGCTTCGCCGTTGATGAGAATCTCGCCCGCGTCCGGCTGATGGATGCCGCCGAGAATTTTCATCAGCGTGGATTTGCCGGCGCCGTTCTCGCCGACCAGCGCGACGATCTCGCCGGGGCGCGCTTCGAGCGAAACGTTGTTGAGGGCGACCACGCCAGGGAATCGTTTGCCGATCCCACGCATTTCGAGCAACGGTGTTGTTGTGCGATTCATTCAGAACTTTAAGACAAAGGCTTTGCCACAGAGACACAGAGACACAGAGGGGGAATAATGAGAACCAATAGAGGCGCTCTTTTTCTTTTCATCTCTCTGTGTCTCTGTGTCTCTGTGGCAAAGCCTTTGTCCCCATATTGCCTGGTTTGATTTACCTGCGTCCGCGCAGCTGATTGATCTTGGCGGTAAATTCTCCGACGCCGTCTTTTTTGATCGCCAGCGTCGGAACAATATCCAGTTTGGTCGGTGGGATGCCCGATTTGTCGCCGGCGATGACTTTCGCCAGCATGATCATTGACCGGTAGCCGAACTCATAAGGTTGCTGCACGACGGTCGCGTGGATCGCGCCCTCTTTAATGCCGGCCAGAGTCTCGTCTTCTTCATCGAAAGCGATTATTTTCACCTTGCCGATTTTGCCGGCCTCTCTGACCGCGCTCAGTATGGCGGGACCGTTGTAAGACCAGAGGCCGACCATCCCCGCGATGTCGGGATTATTTACCAGCGTGGTAGCGGCGTTATCTTTGGCGCGCACACGGTTGGTTTCATCGGTGCGGACGTCAAGGATAGTGATGTTCGTGCCCTCGAGCGTTTTCTTCAATCCGCGAAAACGCTCCTGAGCGTTCTGGGCGTCCATGGTTCCGACGAAAACCATGATCTTGCCTCCCTGCGGCAACGCCTCTTTGACCAACTCGCCAGCCTGGACTCCAGCGGCTTCGTTATCAGTGCCGATATAGCAGGTGCGATTGCTATTCGGCGCATCGCTGTCCTGAGTGACGACCACAGCCTGGCTGGCCGCGCGGTTGATCAACTGCACCTGATTTTTGGGATCAACAGGGCTGATGGCTATTCCGCTAATGCCTTTCGCCAGCAGATCGTCAACCATGCGCTGTTGCCCGGCGGCTGAGCCGTCATCATTGATCCTGAACTCGATCTTGACATTAGGCAATTCCGCCTGCGCTTTCTCGGTGCCTTTGCGCGCAATCGTCCAGAAATCCGAAGCGTTGTTGGTGACGAACACGATCCGCGTCTCATTCGACCGGTTACACGAAGCGTGCGCCAGAATCAGCAATGAAATAAGGATGAAAATCACACTCCGTCCGGGAGATGCCTTCATGAACTTGTCCTCCTACACTGGGTTGAGCTTGTGATGGAATGACGCGGCAGCAGGGCAATGCCATATTCCATATGCCATATTTCATACGCCATACGCCATATTTCATATGACGTATGAAAAGTTATTTTGCAGAAAATCTGAACACCGTCACCGTCTGATACTGCCCGCCTTTTTTCAGAACCGTTGACGGGAAGTCCGGTTTATTCGGCGAATCCGGAAAATGCTGTGTCTCGAGACAGAAACCGTTGCGCTTGTTGTAGGTCTTGCCGGCTTTGCCCTTCATCTCTTCGAGGAAGTTGCCGATGTAAAGCTGGACGCCGGGCTCGGTCGTCAAGACTTCCATCACCCGGCCCGTTTTCGGTTCGTAGACCTTCGCCGCCTGACGCAATACTCCGGTCTGGCCGTTGACGACGAAGTTGTGGTCGTAGCCGCTGCCGAACTTCAACTGCTCGTCGTCCTGATTGACGCGCGCGCCGATCGCCGTTTGCTGGGTGAAGTCGAAAGGCGTGCCTTTGACGGGTCGCAGTTCGCCGGTCGGGATCAAAGTCGCGTCTACAGGGGTGAAGCTGTTGGCGTTGATCGTCAACTCATGACTCAGGATGTCTCCGCTGCCCTGTCCGGCCAGGTTGAAATAGGAATGGTTGGTCAGGTTGACCACCGTGTCTTTGTCGGTGGTCGCCGAATAATCGATCCTCAATTCGTTCTTGTCGGTCAGCGTATAAACTACTTTGACCGAGAGATTGCCGGGATAGCCCTCGTCGCCGTCATTGCTCTGATGCGTCATTTCGAGCGCGACCCCGACTTTCGTGGGAACCTGGCGCGCCTTCCAGACGGCCTTATCGAAACCTTTGATCCCGCCGTGCAGATGATTCTCGCCGTTGTTGACCGCCAGCTTGTACTCGGCCCCATTGAGCGTGAACCGCCCCTTCGCGATGCGGTTGGCGTAGCGGCCCGTGAGCGTCCCGAAGAACGGGTGGCCTTTCAGGTATTCGTCCAGACTGTCGAATCCGAGGACGATGTCGTCCATCTTGCCGGCGCGGTCGGGGGTCTTGAGCGAAACGACTATGCCCCCGTAAGTGGTGATCCTCGCTTCGACGCCGTTAGCGTTGGTCAGCGTGTAAATCTCCACGCTCTGCCCTTCCTTCGTCTTTCCGAAATCTTCTTTCTTCAAAGTCGCCTTCCCCTTTCCGCCGAAACCGCACAAAAGCGCGACGGCCGCGCAAAGTGTCAAAGTTGAAATCGTTTGTCGTAATTTCATCGTCATCTCCGTTGCTGTGAAATCTCTGACAGATTTGTGGGAAATATCTGGCTCAAGTTCGCGTCACGAACTATACTTCAGACGCGATCCAACCACCATCTCGGAGCGAAACATGACCGATGCTAATCTCAGATCGTCACTCTCATTATTGCCCCAACAGGCGCTTGTGAGGGCCAGGCTTGAAGACCATCGCCTGCAAGATACAGGAGCCGAAACGGAGGCGCAACTGGACGCCGTATTCTCCGGGGTCGCCCTGACCGGGCGGTCAGTCGCGGTCGCCGTGGGCAGCCGAGGCATCGACCAGATCGCCACGGTGGTCAAGGCCGCTATCGCGAAACTCAAACGCTACGGCGCGCGCCCCTTCATCTTCCCCGCGATGGGGAGCCACGGCGGAGCGACGGCGGAAGGGCAGAAAGAGATTCTGGCCGCCTTCGGCGTCACCGAGGAATCCGTCGGCGCGCCGATCAACGCCTCGATGGACGCCGTCGAGATAGGGCGGACCGAAAACGACATCCGCGTCTTCGCGTCGCGCCCAGCGCTCGAAGCCGACGCCATGCTGTTCATCAACCGCGTCAAGCCCCACACCGATTTCGCGAGCGAGCGAATCGGCAGTGGGGTTCGCAAGATGCTCGTCATCGGGCTGGGCAAGGCCGCGGGCGCGTTCGAATGCCACCGCTACGCGTCGGGGCCGAACCCGAAGTTCGGATATGAGCGGACGTTGATAGAAGTGTCGGGCTTCGTCTTGAACAACCTTCCATCGATCTTCGGACTGGCGCTGGTCGAAGACGGCTATCACAAACTCGCCCGCATCGAGGCCATGGCCGGGCCACAGATCCCGTCGCGCGAGCCCGAGTTGTTCAGACTCGCGCGCGCGTGGATGCCTGCGCTGCCCTTCGAGCGTATTGATGTGCTCATTATTGATGAAATGGGGAAAAACGTCAGCGGATCAGGAATGGACCCGAACGTCATCGGACGCCGCGAAGGGATCAACCGGCGCCAGGAGGCGCGCGCGATCTACGTCCGGTCCCTGACGCCTGAGACACACGGCAACGCGATCGGCGTGGGCATGGCCGACGTAGTTTCGGCGCGGCTGGTAAACGGGATGGATAAGCTGAGCACCTACACCAACGCGCTGGCGGCCATGGCCGCGGGATCAGTGCGCATCCCGATGCATTTCGCGAACGACGCCGAATGTCTGGGCGCGGCGCTGCGGCTCGCCGGCGTGGATTCGGCCGAGGCGCGCATCGTGCGCGTGCGCAACACGCTGGCGCTCGACCTCTTCGTCGCCTCTTCGCCCTACGCCCAGGAGATCGCCGAGCGCGACGACCTGACCGTCCTGCGATCGTCCGCAGATTGGCGATTTACAGATAACGGTGATTTCGACCCTGCGCATGACCTTCTAAAACATGAATAGGACTTATGGGACTTATAGGGCCTGGCAAGTCCCATAGGTCCTATAATTATTCACGCAGATCGGCCAGCATCTTCAAAACCGTTTTCCGCAACGGCCTCATCGGCGACAAGCTCGCCAGTTGAATCAGTCTCACGACGATCTCTACCGTGTGTTCCATCAACCGGCGCGTCCTGTGTTGCCCGCTCGAATCGTCGTGAATCCAGAACAGAACTACGCCCATGTGATAAAGCCAGAGAAGCGCCGGCAGTTCCGCCCCCAGGTCGGGCGGGATCTTCGCTTTGGCTCCCCTTACCACGTCGGCGAATAATTCAATGCTGGCGCGTCTGGCGGGTTCCGATTCGGGGCTGAATGGGTTGAGCGGACTTTGCGGGTCGGCGGCCGTCTTGAAGAGAACCCCGGCGAACTGATGATACGGCGCCATGTCTTTCAGAATTTGCCCCATCACGCCGAGCAGACGATCTTTCAGCGCGCGCTCCTTCTTCAACACCTCGGCGCAGCTTTCCGCGTGAATCTCATGCATCCGCTCATAGTAGGCTTGGATCAGATGCTCCTTGGAGCGGAAGTGATAATAGGTGGCGCCGGGCGCAACTCCGGCCATCTCGGCGATCGCGCGCATCGTGGTCTCCTCATAGCCTCGCTCGCCGAACATCTTCAACGCGGTCTCCAGAATCAAGGATCTGGTCTGCTCGCCCTTGCTGCCCGCCTCTCCCGACTCGACGGTCAACGCCCTCTTGTGCAAAGTTTTTCTTCGCAAAGTTCAATACCTCTCTGTCCGGTGCGCCTGATATCCGAATCTGAACCGCAGGCTCGAAACTTTCACAACGAAGCGGCGCGCCAACGGCGTCAATCCGGGCGAACTGAATCTGATCGCCCAGCCGCGATACTCACGCAACGCCCATAGACACATCAACCACCCTTTCGCCCCGCGATAATAATTTCCTTCGTCGCTGACCACCGTGAGTTCTTTCAGCGTCGCCGCGTGATCGAGTTGCGGATAGCGTTTGCGGGCTGCTTCAGAGCCTGCGGCGATGAAATCCAGATCTACGTATTTTGTCTGCGCCTGTAGCCACTCCTTGATGCGGCGACAGAGATGGCAGTTCATGTCATATAGTATTGTCAGCGTCTTCATAATTTGGGCCCCCCTCAGTCCGCCTCTCGGCGTCTATTGCAAAGGTCCTGCGCCGCTTCAGCCCAGGTAGGAAACTGGAAAGTAAATTTCGACTGTAGCAATTTGCCCGGAGTCACCCGCCGGCTCTTCAAGACAAGTTCGCTTTCCGTTCGCAGAAAAAACGCTCCCACCTCCAGCATCAACGACGTCGCAGGCAAACCGAAGGAAACGCCCGCCGCCGACCGCAGAGCGCTCATGAACTCAGAATTGGGTATCGGGTTTGGGGCGGCGATGTTGATAGGCCCTTCAAGCTCGTCGCGTTTTATGAGCCAGTAAACGGCCCGGACGAAGTCTTGATCGTGTATCCAGGAGACATACTGCCGGCCGTCTCCGACGCTTCCCCCGAGGCCGCATTTCGCCAGTGTAAGAAGCGTATCGAACACGCCGCCACGGTCCGGACTCATTGTTATCGCCGAGCGCATAATAACTTTGCGAGTATAGGGCGTGGCGGACTCGTTGAGTTCGCTTTCCCATGCGGTAGCCACATCGATGCTGAAACGCCAGGCGTCCGGCGCGTCCGGCTCCGAACCGCCCAGGACCCCGGTCGCTTCGTCATTGGGCGCGTCGTAGCGATGAGCGTAGATGGTCGCCGTGCTCGCCTGAAGCCATACGCTGGGCGGGCGTGACGCCCGGGCGATCGCGTCCCCCAGAACCCGCGCTGATTCTACACGAGACTCCTTGATCAACCTGCGGTTCTGAGCGTTGTAACGACAGTTTACGTTGTGTCCGGCCAGGTTGATGACGACATCCGCCCCTTCGATCACGGTCGTCCAGTCTCCCAACGTTCGGGCGTCCCATTCCATTACGCGCCACGCCGCTTTTGTCGGCATCCTGCTTAGGACGACGACTTCGTGCCTGGCCCGGTGAAAGGCGCGGGCGAGAATCGTTCCGACCTGACCTGAGCCGCCTGGTATTATTACTTTCATCGCCTCTTCCCCTCGTACGCCGATCTGAAAACCGCCCCAGATCAAACTCACTGCGTTACAGAGCGGAAAGGCATCCGCCCTGTCTCCTCAGACTCGGCCACTATCGTGCAACCATCTGGAAGCACTGGCGGCGGCGCATAGGCCAGAACGCCGCGACGGCGGATGCGACTGAAGACGTATAGGTTGAAGAAGTGCATGGCCCCCAGCGCGACCAAAACGGTCCCGACCTTCCACGACAGCGCCTCGATGGCGCCTTGCAGATCCGCCACGTCATAACCGAGCTTCAGCGCCAGGCTGATGTAACCCAGGTTGATGAGATAGAACCCGACGACCATCAGGTGGTTGACCGAATCGGCCAGCGATTCATTGCCATGAAAAACGTCGACCAGGAAGACCCGGCCATTCCGATGCAGCGTCCGGGCGACCCAAACGGTGAGCGCGACGCTGGCTGCGAGATAAAGCAGATAGGTGAAAACGATGTGGTTCATCCTGACCTCCGTGTGGTTATCAATTTTTCGAACGTGTTCACTTATTTCTGAACACGTTCAAAAATATAGCTCCGAGGGCTGCCCCGAGTCAACAGAAAAATTTGAACACGTTCAATTATCCGACGGGCGGCCGACGGGCGGAGATATTCGCCTCGACGAATCGGCTGATGATGAAAGAGGATGGAGCGAAAAAGACAAAAAGGGCGGAAGCGCGGAAACTTCCGGGTCGGTTTCCGCGTTTTCTCTGTGAATGCGGGCGTAAGCGCCTGAAAAGAAAAAATGACTGCTTCCGGAAGAATGTTTTTTTCAACCCCCGCTCGATATGCGGCGACAAATGTTATTATGGCCTCACGCTCACAAATGGTCACTGACGTATCGAATTGGAGAGGTGATATGAAATTGTATTTTTACGTTTCCCGCGCATTGCGGGAAGGGCAGTTCCCTTTCTCCCTCCTTCCCACCCGAGGCGCGCGCATCGCTGTCGCGCGCCTGACGTTGCTCCTGTCACTGATTTTCGCCGTCTTTTCCCCGGTTTTATCTCAACAACCCTCGAAACAGAACTCGCTGGAAAGCGTTCCGACCGCGGAATTCGCGCGCATGGTCCGTGAATTTTCCGAAGAGGGCGGATATTTCATGTCGGACAACTTCACTTCAAACGAGACCTCCTATCTGCACGTCATCGATAAACTTCGGGAGCTCGGCGTCACAGGGGGGGCTTACATCGGCGTCGGGCCGGAACAGAATTTTACTTACATCGCCAAGATCCGCCCGCGCGTCGCGTTCATCGTGGACATCCGCCGCCAGGCGATGATCCAGCATTTGATGTACAAAGCGATCTTTCACCTCTCTCCCAATCGCGCGCAATTCATCTCGCGATTATTGAGCAAGCCATTGCCGAAAGAGGGCGTTCCCGCGCCCGAGGCGTCGGCGCCCGACCTGATGGCGTTCTTCGCCAAGGTCGCGGCCACCGATCAGACTTACGCGGCTAACCTCGCGGAGATCAAGAAGACAATTCAAGAAGAATTCCAGTTCCCGCTTTCGGACCGCGACCGCGAGAGCCTGGAATACGTCTACAAGAGCTTTCGCGAGAACGGCCTCGACATAGCTTTCCGCCTCGACGCGAGTTATTACGGCGGTTACTTTCCATCGCTCAAGGACCTGGCGCTTCAGACTGACCTGAACGGGAAGACCGGCAACTTCCTGGCCAGCGCGGATGATTACAATTTCATCCGCGCCATGCAGAAGAAGAACCTGATCATACCCGTCGTCGGAGACTTCAGCGGGCCCAAGGCGTTGGCCGCCATCGGAGATTATCTGCGAAAGAACGGCTTGGCCGTGACGTCGTTCTACACGTCAAACGTCGAGCAGTACCTCTTCGACGGCGCGGTCTTCGACGGCTTCGCCAAAAACGTCAAGAAGCTGCCTATAGATGACAAGAGCGTGTTCATCAGAGCCGTGTTCCACATGCGCTACACCCACCCCGCGCGGAAGCAGGATCACATGTCGGTCACGCTGTTGCAGAGGATGAAAATTTTCCTGAAGGATTTCGACGAGGGGCTCTATCCGAGCTACAGAGAATTGATAGTGACAAATTACATCGCGCCCTAAAACTTTAAGTGGATAGTGGGCAGTGAACAGTGATAGATGACCACTGTTCACTGCCCACTATCCACTGCCCACTGTGTAAGCGATTACTGCCGCTCCAACGATCTGGTCGTGTGTTCGACGACGCTGTGTTCCGTCGGAACCTCCACGGGCGACCTGTAAACCGGGACGCTTTGCTGCGGGGGCAGGCTCGCGTTTTGTGGCGGCGGGCCGAAATAAGGCGGCTCGGTCTGGCGTTTCGGGGCGGGCGCGTTTTCATCGCCGAATAGCCGGTAATAAATCATCCAGAAAATTCCGGCGGGAAAGAGGGACCCTGGCAAAATCAGCGGCGCGACGTTGTCGATGGCAATAGAGAAGCCTAAGACAGGCAGGAACATCGCCAGGCTGAAGAAGACCATCTTGGCGCCACGGCGAATGCCTTGTTTGCGCTCGGAAGGCTGGCCGCTTCGAAGCGAGTTCGTTTGCGGCGCGTTCAAAGCGCCGCCCGGAACGCCGTCGCGCGCGAGCAGGTCGGCCACGCCGTCCAGACGGAAGCCGCAGCTCGGACAAAATCTCACGCGATCGGAAGCTGGTTGATTACCGCATCTTGCACAATACATTTAAACCTCGCTTTAGCCACGGCCGAGAAAAGGCTGCTCGACATGCAACACCGTCGCTTCGAGCATGTTGACGTGCGGCGGAAGCTCGGCCATCGCGACCGCGGCCTGCGCGATCTCTCCCACACTCATCATCGGCTCCGGATCGCCGGCGCGTTTCTCGACCATCACGTTGCCGGGATTCAAAACGCCGCACGATATGCCGTGATCGCGGCCTTCGAGCGCCGCCACCTGAGTCAACCCCCACAGGCCGTGTTTGGTCGTGCTATAGGCGGCTGAGCGCGGGCGCACACGCTGCGAGGCGATTGACCCGATGTTGATGATCCGCCCCCCGCGCTGCCGCTTCATAATTCGGAACGCCTCTCGCGTGCAGAGGAACGGGCCGCGCAGATTGACCGCAATGATTTGATCCCATGACTCGACCGACACTTCGTCAATCGGGCCGTAGCCCGCAAACGTGCCGGCGTTGTTGACCAGAATGTCC
>DATEMG010000351.1:0-4546 GCA_035275805.1 Blastocatellia bacterium | reverse complement strand
GCCCCTACGTCAGCATTTCTGACCTTGTTTTTACAAGGTTACGCCTTGCCGCTCAGCGCCCGGTTCAACCGCCCGATCGCCTCGTCAATCTCAGCGTTGCTCTTGAAGCCGATCACCATTGCGTCAACGAAGCCGCATTTGACGGCGTGTTGGACGGCCTTCTCGCGGTCTTCGGGATTGGTGAAATCGCCGTTGCCGCAGAGTTTCATGGCGATGATGCCGCGTCCGGCGGCATGCATCGCCTTGATCTCCTTCATGGCTTCGTCGTATTTGCCCGCCGGGTCGTGGACGTTCTGCAATTCCTGATCCACGTGATGGCCTTGCGGGTTGATGCGGGCGAGTTGGACTTCGACCCAATCGTTTTTGGTCGCGGCGCGCAGGGCCCGCAGCCCGTGGCAGGAACAGCCTTTGGCTTTGATCCAGCCTTTAGCCTGCGCCTCATCGAAGGCGTCCATCAGAAACTTCATGTCTTCGACCCAGGTCTCTTTAGTCGCGCAGTGGATCAACAGGCTGTCGAAATAGTCCGTGCCGAGTTCCTTTCGGTAACGATCCATCGTCGCCATCGGGTCTTTGGTCGTCTCCGGACGGATCGGCAGCTTGGTCTGTATGAAGATTTTGTCGCGCGGGATTTTGTTGGCCTTGATGGCCTCGCGGATCATCTCGTGGGTTTTGTAATTGTCGGCGGTGTCAATGTAGCGGACTCCGCGTTCGTAGGCGTAGGCGACGAGTTTGTTGAAGCCTTCCTGACCGAGGTCCTGCTGCACCTTGCCGTTGATCGAGCCTGTGCCCATGCCCAATCTGGGAATTTTGACCTTGGTTTTCTGTCCCAGCGCAACCCAATCGCTGGCCGTGCGGACGGCGGGGGCGGCTTCGGCGGGCGCGAGCATTTCGGCGCCGATAATCGCGGCCCCGGCCAATTGCGCCGACTGGCGGACGAATTGGCGGCGACTGACGTTTTGCTTTGACTGATCGCTCATAGCTTTCCTCCGGTGATTGTCTGGTTGATTGAATGCGGATTGATCGCCGGCTCAATTAGACATCCACCGGGATCATTCTGGCAATGGCTCGACGTGAATTGTCGCGGTCACTCGCCCGAACTCCGCCGCCAGCCGTCTTTCAATCTCTACAGTTATCGAGTGCGAGGCGATGTGGTCGCGCTCGAATTCGCGCTCGATATGCAGATGCATTTCGACGAACATCTCGCCGCCCTGCGAACGCGACCGGATGTCATGCGCGGAATGGACGCCCCGCACGCTCCGGACGACTTCGGCGATGCGCCAGGAGGGCACGGGAGCGGCGTCCACGAGTATGGGGACCGTGGTCTTGAAAATCTGGTAGCCGCTCCAGGCGATGACAACCGCGACCCCGAGCGAAATGACCGGATCGAGCCAGACGTAACCGGACCGGATGAAGATCAGGCCGACGAGCACCGAACAACTGACCAGCACGTCGCTGCGAGTGTGCGTGGAATCGGCGATCAGAAAAGCGCTCTGCAGCCGCCTCCCTTCCCGGCGCTCGTAAACCGTCACGACAATATTGACGATTATCGTTCCGACTATCACGCTGATGGTCAGCGCGGTGATTTCAGGCGCGGGCGCGTCGTGGGCAAAGACTCGTTTGATCGCGCTCAGCGCGATTTGATAGCAGGTGACGAAGAGAAATCCGGCGATGGCGAAGGCGGCGAGCGTTTCGAATTTGGCATGTCCGTAAGGGTGGCCCTCGTCCGGCTCCGCCGTGGCGTATTTCATCACCACCAGGCCGACAATGTTATTGAGCGAATCGACCGATGAATGAATGGCGTCGCTGACGACGCTCAGACTGCCGGCGAGCAATCCCGCAACCAGCTTGCCGGCGACAACCACGACGTTCAGCGCGAGCGTCACGAGCAACACGCGCCGCACGCCGCGCCGGTAAGCATCGTTACTCACGCCGATGGTTTGAGCGTTCATCGCCATATTAGCGCCAAGTCTCCGCCTTACTTCTTAATTGTCAGCCGTGCGGCATTCCGGCTGCCGGTTGCTGCTGAGTCACGCAATGGATGGAGCCGAGCCCCCAGATCAGATTCACGCAATCAACGCCGACGGCGCGACGATCGGGAAAACAACGCTGCAAAATTTCGCATGCCTTCGCGTCATTCGCGTGGCGGTAAGTGGGGACAAGGACGGCTTTGTTGGCGATGTAGAAATTGGCATAGCTCGCCGGCAACCGCTGCCCCTCGAAATAGACCGGTCCCGGCATCGGCAGCTTGATGACTCGCAGCGGCTGGCCGCCCTGATCTTTCATCCGCGACAGGCGCTCGTAATTTTCGGCCAACACTTCGTAATTTTCGTCACCCGGATCATCTTCGACCGCGGTTACGACCGTATCCGGCGCGACGAACCGCGTCAGGTCGTCGACGTGCCCGTCGGTGTCGTCGCCCGCGATCCCATCGCCCAGCCACAGGATGTTCGTTACGCCGAGGTAATCTTTCAAATATCGCTCGATCTGTTCGCGGTTGAGATGCGGGTTGCGGTTGGGGTTGAGCAGGCAGGATTCGGTCGTGACGAGCGTGCCGCGCCCGTTGACATCCAACGAGCCGCCTTCCATCACGATGTCCGGTTGAAACAGGAGTTCGTTCATCTCCTCGGCGATGCGCGTGGGAATTACGTCGTCCAGGTCGTAAGGCGGATATTTATCGCCCCAGGCGTTGTAGCGCCAGTCGTTGATCGCGCGTGCGCGCCTGCCGCCGTCGCGCACGACGTAAATCGGCCCGTGGTCGCGCACCCAGGCGTCGTTGGTGGGGTTGAAATGGAATCGCACCGCGTCGAGATTGACGCCGCCCGACCGCAAAAACCCGTTGACGCGCTCGGCGAAATCGGCGTCAGCGACGTTGATCCGAACCAGTTCCGATTCGGCCAGGCGCCGCGTTAATTCGACGAAAATTCCGGGAACGAACTCAAAAGCGCCCGGCCAACTCTCCTCTTTGTGCGGCCACGACAGCCAGGTCGCTTCGTGCGGCTCCCATTCGGCGGGCATGTGATAGCCAAGTTCGCGTGGAGTTTGATTCGTCTTCATCATCTGCTTGGGAACGCCCACAAAGCCACACAAAATTTCACGAAGGATCACTAAAAACCCTTCGTGAAACTTCGTGCGGCTTTGTGGGCGTTTTTAGTCAATCATCCGTTTCGTAATGTCTTGATAAGCGTCTATCCTGCGATCGCGCAGGAACGGCCAGTGCGTGCGCTGCGTGTCGATCTTGCCGAAATCGCATTCGGCTATCAGGATGGCCTCTTCCGCGACGCCGGCCTTCGCGATGATCTGGCCCGAAGGGTCGGCGATGAAGCTCTGTCCCCAGAATTGAATGCCGCCCTGCGGATTTCCGTCCGGCGCCGGCTCATGTCCGACGCGGTTGGCGACGGCGACATAAACGCCGTTGGCGATGGCGTGCGCGCGCTGGATCGTTTCCCACGACGAATGTTGGCGCTCTCCGTATTCGGCCTTTTCGCTTGGGTGCCAGCCGATCGCGGTCGGGTAGAACAATATCTGCGCCCCGGTGAGCGCCGTCAGCCGCGCCGCCTCTGGATACCATTGATCCCAGCAGACACAGACGCCGGCGCGGGCATAACGAGTGTCGAACGACCTGAACCCCAGGTCGCCCGGGGTGAAATAGAACTTTTCATAATAGAGCGGGTCGTCCGGTATGTGCATTTTACGGTAGACGCCCGCAAGGCCCCCGTTGGCGTCGATTACCACGGCGGTGTTGTGGTAAAGCCCTGGCGCGCGGCGTTCAAATAACGACCCGATGATGACGACGCCGCGCGCGGCGGCCAGTCTGCTGAGCGCCTCGGTGCTCGGCCCCGGAATCGGCTCGGCCAGATCGAAGTTCGCGTGGTCCTCACTCTGGCAGAAATAGCGCGATCGGAACAGTTCCTGCGTCGAAATCACATGCGCGCCCTGGCGCGCGGCCTCTTCGATGCGCGCCAGGCATTTGTCCAGATTCTCGCGCGGGTCGTCTCCACAGCTCATCTGAATCAGCGCCACATTGGCTTTATTCTTGTCGCTCCTATCAGGGTTCATAGTGCAATTATAACGCTTCTTGCCCAGCTTCGACTCGCTACGCTACACTTCTGGCATCAACCCAGGTTCATCAAATTCCAAAATATGGTGTCCCTTATCGCTACGAGCGGCGAGCGGCCTGAGTAAGTGATTGAAAATACAGGCCGGATAAAGTTTTGGCGAGCGACCGACATTTTCAAGTAAATAATTTGAAACGCCGAGGGTGGGAGGATCACTCACACATTGATCGTCCCTGTCTTTTCCCTAGCCCGTCGAACATTTTTTGTGGAGGTATGCAAATGAAGAAAACAACCTGGCTGTTTCTGATCGGCTTGCTGGCGATCTCCGTGATAGCGCCGTCGGCCCGAACGGCTGCCCTTCAGGGCAGAGAGTTCAGAAAAACTATCGAATTCGCCCCTGGCTCCAATTTGAGATTTAACACCGACAAAGGCAGCGCGCGGCTGACCTCGTGGGATCAGAGCCAGATCGAGATCTACGCTCGAATCGAACC
>DATEMG010000350.1:0-2038 GCA_035275805.1 Blastocatellia bacterium | reverse complement strand
GCCAGGCCGCGGCCCTTGGGGGCAGCTGGGATCGGAGCTGTCGAGGGCGCCGCGCCGGCGCTCTCGGTGGCCGGCCCAATCTTGTTGGTTTCATTCATAAGCTTAGGCTCTAGTATCAGGTTGTGATCAAGGTGGCGATCTCTTCCTCGATCGCCTCGAGCGATTGTCGAATCATCCGTCGATGAGCCTCCGAGCGCGCGCGTTTTAACTGCTCTGTCAACCGGCTTCGCTCTAACTTCAAGCTCTCGACCTTGCGCTCCCGCGCTCTCTCTTCGGGCGTTTGGATGCGACCTTCATAAGCGCCTTGCGAGCGCCGTGCCTCTTCAATCTGATCTTCTACGGATTTGCTTTCCCAGCCTCTCGCCATATTTCATATCCCATGTGCGATATGACTATAGTCTTCGAGAATTAGATTCAGCCATCGCTCTTGCGGTCCCGGAGGACGGCGGATATTAGACGGTGGAGAAATCACCGGAAGAATTTGTAATGGAATTTCGAAAGCCTTGGAGTGGCGCCAGATATAAATCGGTCTGTCGTCCCTCCTGGCCTCCGGAGATGTGTGTGTGCGGCTCGATCCCGGTGTTTTCTCCACCGGATGTTATTCGGCCATTCCCACGGGGCTATGGTTTAACTTATTCTCAAGGACCATATGCCGCATATGAATTATGGCATATGGCGCATGTAAGCCGGATGGTTATCTATTAAAGGCGACTGCCAGCTAATGAAGCAGGCAAGCCGCGTGACCCAACACGCGCTCGCCGTCGCGCAATTGGCTCGGCGTTGGCCGCCACCCGCCGGCGATTCGGAGGGTGAGCAGTTCGTCGGCGCTCGGGAGGTGGTCCCACACGGCGACCGCCGTGACCTGACCCTGTCAGGTCGCCTCCAGAACCAATGTCAGCCCGTTCCGCCACGGCGCAATCACTTCGTGAGTGTATTCGTCGAGCGCGATTGTTTCAGTCAACAACACCGGCGGGCGCCTGGCGCTACCCCACAGGACAAACTCCTGGAGCGTGCCGAAGCGCGGCAACTCGCGTTCGAGCGCAGTCAGCGTTTCGATTGGGAGGTTAGCTCTGTTGACGATTTGCACGAGACAGAGTTTAGAGCCAAGCGGCGGCGTAATCAACATCTAGCCTATTGCTTCGGGGCTAAGCCGTTCGATAAACTTCGGCGCCCGGTCAGTACCGCGAGCGGCGCCGAGCGCCGCATCGCCGGTCAGTAAATAGCGGACCCTGCCCCCGCTACAGCTCGCGGCATTGACTTAAAGCAATTTCGGCATGCGTGTTCAGCCGCTCCCTCACGGTCGCGGTACTGTACCGCGCGCGTAAGCAAGCGGCTCCTGAATACCAATGTCGAAAATGCTGTAATTACTTCGATAAACAGGCGCATGAATCGCATGGAACCGCAGGGATCAAGATCACAACCTCAACACCCGAATTTCAAATCATCATCCGGACGGTCACGCCCGCGGCGCGGCCGGGACGTCTTCATTTCATTGGTGATTTTAGCCGCAATCGCTCTACTGTCGCTCTTCTGGCAGTTTCGACCCCGCCCGCCGAAGCCCTTCACGGCTGTGATGACCGTGGGCGGGCCGGGGATGAAAATCGCCAACTCCACGCTGCCCGACCTTTTCGGCGTCGCGGTTGATGGCAAAGGCCGGGTTTTTTTCAGCGACGGAACCGGCGACGCCGTCCGGCGGATTGACGCCGATGGGAGTTTGAAGACCGTCGCTTCCGATCTCGACATGCCTTCAGGGCTGGCGTTCGAGCGTGGCGGATGGTTCGGCGACGGGTCGCTGATCGTCGCCAATACAGGCGGGCATACAATCGTCCGAATTGACATTGGAACGGCCCGGTCCAATGTGGTCGCCGGCGCGCCGGGCCAGGGCGGCTTCGCCGAGGGCGACGCCGCTCAGGCGCGCTTCAACGGCGCGGTCGGCGTCGCGGTCAATAAGGACGGCGTGATCTTCGTCGCCGACACCTACAACGACCGCATCCGCGCGGTCGAGGGCGGGCGCGTTCTCACAATCGCGGGCGGCCCC
>DATEMG010000349.1:0-4078 GCA_035275805.1 Blastocatellia bacterium | reverse complement strand
AACGTATTTGCTCACGACCTCGCGAATGGCGGCCTCATCGTCGCGGCGGGCGTTGTCTTGAGCAAACCACGGCATGGCGGAAACAATGCAACAAAGTATCGCAATCTTAGCGCTCATAATGCCTCCTAACATATTTTCAATATTTTTCTGTCCTACATTTTTCCGGTTCGGTTTTGCCAACAGAAAAATGTAGGACAGAAAAATATGAATCGATCAATTCCTGATGACGTCAATGTAATAGAGATCGGTGGCCACCTCGAAATCTTCTTTCTTGATGTCGGTCTTCAAAGTTTTCCATTCCGTCGTCGGCTGGATGAGTTGCCATTCCGTCTTTCTACCGACTTTCACCGGCATGGCGAAATCCTTGACGTCGGATTTCCACCGGTAGGAAACGCCGCCGTCGCCTTCCTGAAAACGCAATTCGAGCGCCGGGAGCGCGGCGCGCCGGAGGTATTGGTCAAAGATCGGAGTAAGATTCTTACCGGTCTGCCGGTTGAAGAAATCAACCACATCCTCGGTCATGATGTTGCGATATTTAAACCGGTCGCAGTACTGGCGCAGCAATTGGCGCCATTGAACGTCATTGTCTATCACCGAGCGCAAAGTGTTCAGGAACAACGCGCCTTTGAAATACTGGTCCTGCGAAGGCGTCTGGTTGACGCCGCGGGTAGTGACGATCGGCTGCCGGTTTCCGACTTTCGATTTGTAGCCGTTGACGTACTTGAGCGCGTCCTCCTTGCCGAACAGCGCCTCGACGTAAACGCATTCGGCGTAAGTCGCCCAGCCTTCGTGAATCCACATGTCGGATATGTCGCTGCCGGTGACGCTGTTGCCGAACCATTCGTGGGCGCTCTCGTGAATGATGATGAAGTCGAATTTCAGACTGACGCCGACGCCCGTCCAATCGCGCTCGAGGTAGCCGTTGGCGAAGCGGTTGCCGTACGTGACCGCGCTTTGATGTTCCATCCCTGAGTACGGGACCTCGATCAGTTTGTAGCCGTCCCGCTTGAACGGATACTCGCCGAAATACTTTTGAAAAGCCTCCATCATCGGCTTTGCCTGCGCGAACTGGCGTTTGGCCTTCTCCAGATTTTCAGGCAGGCAGTAATAATCCATCGTCAGATCGCCAAGCTTATCGTTGAAGTGTTCGTAGTGGCCGATGTTTAGCGACACGCAGTAGTTATTGATGGGGTAGCTGACGGCCCAGTCATAGCGCGTGTAGCCGTCGCCGAGATCGGTTTTGCCGACCATCCGCCCGTTGGAAACGTCGGTGAGCGCGCTGGGAACGGCGACGCGCAAGCGCATGTTTTCGACTTCGTCCTGCTGCTGATCCTTGTTCGGCCACCAGACGCTGGCGCCGACGCCCTGGCAGGCGGTTGTGATCCAATGTCGCCCGGCCGGGTCTTTGCGAAAACTGATCCCGCCAAATCGTCCCGTCTCATGCGGAAAGCCGGAATAATGGAACTCGATGGACTGCACGGAGTTTTTCTTGAGCGGCGTGGGAAAGTCTACGAAGACCGCGCCCAGTTCGCGCGCGTATTTCAGTTCGGTCGAACCGAGCAGGATTCTGTCAACATTGAGGTTGTCGAACAGGTCGAGCTGGATCCGCGTGTCATCCTTCAGCATCTTGAAGCGGATCGTATTCTTTCCGCTGATGAACTTCTTCTCTGGATCGACGCGAATGTCCAGATCGTATGAGAGCAGGTCGTTGTTGGCGCGCCAGGGGCCATACTCGCCTCGCAGGACGTCGGCCCGCGAAGGCGCGGAAGGCGACGAAGTCGATTGCTGTGGAGCCTGGGCCAGCGCCACAGCGGCCCACGCTACAAGCAACAGGCGGATGAGTTGAGACAAGATTTTTTGTCGCATTGATTAACCTTTTTCGGCCAATATCGGTTGGTTAATCGTAGCCTATCACGTTTTTTTCCTAAATCGAAACACGCAACCTGGTGAGGCCGGTACGGTACCGCGCGCACTGTTTGACGTCAGGACTGGCGACGCTGACATAGTTCATTCTCTATGTTTTGGCGCTTGACCGAGGTCGTTCCAGAGGTGCATCAACGCGTAAGCTCTCCACGGACGCCAGCTTTCGGCGATCTCCAGAATGCGTTTGGACGAGGTCTCGCCCAGAGCTTTTCGCAGGCCCAAATCCGAATGCGGGAACGCGTCGGGCCAGCGCAGCGCTCGCATGGCGATGTAGTGCGCAGTCCAATCTCCGATGCCCGGAAGCAGTTTCAACCGCTCGATCGTCGCTTGGACATCGACTCCAGGCTCCAACTTCACTTCGCCCTCCGCGACCGCGCGGGCCAATGCGATCAGGCAGTCCGCGCGTTTTCCCGTCAAACCTAATCGGGTCAAATCGGCGACGCCGGCCTGCGACAGACTCGCCGCGCTGACCGAAGCGCGATTCAGACGCGGGTTCGGGGTTTCGACCTTTTCGGCAAAGGCTTCAGTGATCCGCCCGGCGATCGTCCTGGCGGCGGCGACGCTTATCTGTTGCCCCAACACCGCGCGCATCGCCATCTCAAATCCGTCGAAAGCGCCCGGCAATCGCAAACCTGAATGCCGTTTCACAATCTCTCTCAGCCGTTCGTCTTCGCCGAGCCGCGCTTCGATCAGTAGCGGGTTCGCGTCCAGATCGAAGAGGTTTTTGATCCGCTCAAGCAGCGATGGCAGATATCGTTCGAGAGATGGCGAAACCTCGACGCGCAACGCGTTCTCTCCCTCGACGCGGCCGACGTTTATCCAACCACTCTGGCCTTTGCCCTGACCGATCCGCATCGCGCGCCAGTAGCGATCGGATTCGACCAATTCGACGCCGGGGATAGCCCTGTCGGTGAGGAACTTCAACAGCAGTGGCCAGGCCATCGGTGGGCGAAAATCTAGTAACATACCGCTTTTCTACCATAGACATGCTGATAATGTCGGCGGTTTTCGGACATATAGGCTGGGAGTGGGGAGTAGGGAGTGGGGAGTGGGGAAGAGGAAAAACCTCCCCACTCCCCACTCCCTACTCCCCATTCCCCGTTAGTTCGCCAGTCCCAGCCGCTTCAAGGCGTGGGCCGTCGGATAGCCGGTTGCGGGAATCTTTTCCTGAGTCTGGAAACGGCGCATGGCTTCGACGGTGGCTTGGTCGTATTCGCCGGTCAATTCGCCGACGTAGAAGCCCCGTTGCTTGAGCGCTTCCTGAATCTGGAGTGCGCGCGCGCCGTCGATTTTGAGGGGCTTGCGCTTCGTGAGAGAGACGGGATCATTCGCTGATGAATCTTTCGGCGTTTGAGGAGATGGGCGAGGCAGGCTCAGATGCCGCGCCAGATCGGGCGATGGAGCGGATCCGCTCTCAATTACCTCTATCCGGTCAGGCGCGATCGGGTAGGTGTCTGGGATGACTGCCACGGTGTCCTCAAGTGGCGCCCTTCTGTTCGAGCGGCGCTTGCCGCGCTTAGCGGTAGATCGTTTGGATGATTTTGAGCGCGAGGCGGATTTGCCTTTTCTCCCTTTCGCCTCAACGCTGGCGGAGAAAGGCCATGCCGCGGAGATGATGAGTAGAAACGCAGTTAAAAGCGCGAGCGGTTTGGAGGATTGTAAAGACATAGTTCTTACTCTGAAAAACAATTTGTAGTCCAGCCTTTAGGCGGAAGCGTCGGCTACAAATCCAATACATGGCGCCACACGCTTCGGCCTAAAGGCTGGATTACAAAACTATGGTTTATTGAGCGAAATAAAGATGCGGGGGGTGGGGGCCAAACTCTTCCTGTGTACCAATAGAACGATCGGGTCGCCCGATTTGAGCCGGTTCAAGATCCGTCTGAAATCTTCATTGTCGTCGATAGTCTCACGGTTCATCGTCTCGATCACGTCGTTAACTTTCAATCCAGCGTCATCGGCGACGCTGCCCGGATCGACGCGCGCTACCAAAACGCCTTTCACGGCTTCCAGGTCGGCGTCGAGCGCCAGTTGCGAGCCAATATTCTTGATGCCGATGCCCAGATTCTCTTTGCGAAGGTCGTCGCCCGGAGCGCCCGCCGCCGTGTTGGTGATGGTTTCACGACCGGGGCGTCGTCCGATCACGACGTTGAGC